>QHRJ01000346.1 GCA_003220075.1 Verrucomicrobiota bacterium | reverse complement strand
AGGTCTGTTGAGCTCAGCTCCAGTGCGCTGCGCAGGAAAAGGCGTGCCTCCTCGGCGCGCGAGTGCGAGAGCAAGTAACGCGCGTAGTAGGTGTAGCTGTCGGGGCTCGCTGGCGCGAGTCGCAGCGCCTCCTTGAAATGTTCCTCCGCTGTCGCGCTCTGCTTCGTCGCATCTTCGGCAATTGCGAGATTGATTAACAGAAAGGAATACTGCGGCGTGAGCTGTTGTGCTCGGTGGTAGTAATCGAGTGCGCCGGCGAAATCGCCTTTGACCATCAGCGTGTTACCATAGTTCATTAACCCGCGTCCGTTGCGCGGGCTCTTTAACACGACATCGTGCCAGAGCGTTTCCTCGCTTTTCCAAACCTTGTTTCGTTGAAACGTGGCGTAGCCGTTTGCGCAAAGGAAAAGCGCTAGCGCGCAGAGCGCCGCGATTTTTGCCGGTAGGCTGTATGCGACTCGGCGATTGATCAGGAGCGACACCGCGCCAGCCACCGCGATCACGAGCCCGACGTAAGGAAGAAATATACGGTGATCGTTCATAACCTCCGCGAGCGGCAGCAGCGACGTCGGCAGAAGCGCGATCAGGAACCATAGCAAACCGAAACCGATTACGCGCGTCTTCTTGAAAACAGCAGCCACGACCGCACAGACCGCAAAAAGAATCACGAACGCGAAGCCCGCCCAGAAGCGCGGATCATCAGTTGTTGCAAAAGGATTGAGGTCGTAGTCGGCGGAGAGTCCAGTCGGCCAGAAGAAGGTCGTAAAGTATTGAAAGATCACATAGGGCTGCGTGATCAGGTAATTGCGCGCGTTCGCGGCGCCGGCGACCCAGGTGTGCGGCGTCATGTGCTGCACCAAGAGCAACATCGCGCCGCAGATCAGGAACGACGGGCCGATTCCCGCAAAATAAACGAGCGCGCGGCGCCCGATAGTGCGGCCCGTGATTGTTTCGGCCGGGAAGAGCAGACGGTGGATAGCGAACAATACGGCGAAGATCGCCGCGGTCGGTTTGGCTAGGATCGCAATCGCTGCCGGCACGGTGTAGAGACATGATCGGCGCACACGCGGGAAGGCTAAGTAAACTGCAAACGACGCGATTACGCCGAGCGTCGAGATCACCTCAGACGACGCGATGATGTAGTTGACCGTGTCCGCGTTTGCCGGGTGCAGCCCATAGCACGCGGCAGCGGTGAGCGCAATCCAGCGATTGACTGACGACAGTTCAGCACAGTCGAGCAGGCGGTAAATGACAAACGCCACCAGCAGCGTGAGCGCGACGAAGAACGCGAAGATCGACACATGAAACCAGAACGGTTGTATTCCGCCGAGACGGAAGTCAATCGCGAGCAGCGTGGAGACGAGCGGGCGATACGATTGATAAAATGGTTTGCATAGGCCGCAACGAGGGCGGCAAGCAATAGCGCACCGCCGAGACCCGCGACGGCTTTTTCGCGGATCAAATTCGCCTTGGCTTCAGACATCGAACCAGTCTGTAGTAAAAGACCGCATGGACGCAATCACGCTGCACTGCGCGGTTCGATCACGTGCCCGCTGCATCGTAAACGCGAATCACTGCGTCGTGTGATCGGCTGAAAAACTTCGCGTAGCTGACGGCATCATCCGTTTGGCCGTGCCACAGCCGACCGGAATGGCAGCGCTTAGCCGCACACCGCGTGCTCGCCCTAGCAGGCGTCTCACGGGCGCGAACTAGCCTTTGTTGAAGAATCGTTGCTGCTGCCACTCGGCTGGATCATGGCTGCCGACGGGCCACCCGCTTGTCCTTACTGCTTTGGACCTAAAGTCCTTACTATTTTTTGCCCTGAGAAAATTACTTGACACTTAAAGCCCGGATTTAGTAAACACGCGGGCAGTTCCGACCCCAGACAAAGGATTTTGCCCGGCAGAGTCCTTCATCTGTTCGGAACCCAACAACCCTAAAAAAATCAAAATAAAAATGACCGGGAAAAAGAAAGAACACATCCATGTATTCACTGATTCAACCTAGAACGTTAGTTTCACGCGGACGAGATCGGGCTCGTCCGCTGCCATTACGGCGAGGGTTCCTTCTCATCTCACATATTCTGGTGTGCTTTGGGTTTTTGCCACAAATGCGGGCGGCTCCGCCGGAGGTTTTCCGGCAAATGCCGGCGGCTCCGGATGTCTCTCCGCCGCCCGATGGAGTTTATGGAGGTAGCACGGCAGAGGGCCACGAAGCGCTTTTTAATCTTACCACTGGCGGTTTCGACACAGCGCTGGGCTGGCGATCATCCTACTTCGATACCACAGCCAGCTTCAACACAGGTGTCGGAGCTGGAACGCTGGCCCTAAACAACGGCGATGAAAATACAGCTAGTGGCGCTGGAGCGCTGCTGCTTAATACCACGGGTGCAGCAAACACTGCTAACGGAGCGCTCTCGCTGCTCTTTAGCAACGGGAGCGATAATTCAGCTTTTGGCGATCGCGCGCTTCAGAACAACACCGCCGGCAGCTTCAACATCGCGGTTGGTTCCCAGGCTGGTTTCAATCTCACTACCGGAGATGACAACATCGACATCGGGAACGAAGGCGTCGCCGGTGAGGCCCACACCATCCGAATAGGCGACTTGGCGAACCAAGCCTTGGTATTTTTAGCTGGGATCGTTCCAATGAGTCCCCAAGCGCCGAATCAAGCGGTGTTGGTGAATCCTGCCACAGGCCAACTTGGCATGGCCAGCGTCGGCAGCTTTCCACCCGGCCCGTCAGGGGCGACCGGACCGACTGGGCCGACAGGACCACCAGGATCTCCAGGAGCGCCGGGACCCACGGGAGCAACAGGCGCAACGGGAGCTACAGGACCGACAGGCGCAACTGGCTCAACAGGGGCAACCGGACCCACAGGACCGACAGGATCTGCAGGCGGTCTGGCAGCAGTGCTGTTCGACTACAACACCGGCAGTGTCGTTATTGGCGTTGGCGGCGCTGTACCCTTTAGCCAAGCGCCACTTATTGTCGGAACAGCAATCAGCAAGAATAACAACACGACATTCATGGTCAATGCGAACGGCGTTTACAGGGTGACCTACACGTTGCGAACAGCCGTCGCATCGCTGCTGGGCAATGTACAAGTTAGAGTGAATGGCGTCGGGGTAGGTCCAACGGCGACGCTTGTCGTTGCGGGCACTTCTCTGAGCGATCAAGTAACGTTCTCGGCCAACGCTGCGGACACGCTGCAACTGGTTGTGGGTGGCTCGGCGCTTACACTCGGCACCGGCGATAACGCGACGATTAACATCGATAAGGTCCAGTAAGGCAGCTGGAACACATCTAACTTCTTCGACTCTCGGTCGGACACCTTTAGCCAAGGGTTCGACCGAGAGATTGCCTCTCGAAATGTAGCTGTGAAAGCCAGAGTCGCACGTCCCATTGTCGCGACGGTCGTAACTAAGCGAATCATAAACGCCGTCAATTGATTCGATGACAGGATTTGGCGAACAGGGCCGTACATGGACCTGTAACATGCAGACGCTT
>QHRJ01000345.1 GCA_003220075.1 Verrucomicrobiota bacterium | reverse complement strand
GCGGGGTCATCCACGTCGCGGGCACGAATGGCAAAGGCTCTGTTTGCGCGATGATCGACGCCATCGCGCGAGCCGCGGGTCATCGGACTGGTCTGTTCACCTCCCCTCACCTCATCAGTTTTCGCGAACGCATTCGCGTGAACGGCGATAAGATTTCCGAAGACGAGGTCGCGTGCGGTCTCAGCGAAATTCGTGAACGCATTCGCGATTGGGATCCGCATCCGACATTTTTTGAAATCACGACCGCCCTGGCGCTGCAACATTTTCAAAAGACGCGCTGCGAAATTCTGGTGCTCGAAACTGGAATGGGCGGGCGACTCGATGCCACTAACGCGGTCCAATCGTCGGTCAGCGTCATTACCCCAATCGATTTCGACCACGAGAAATGGCTCGGCCATTCCATTGCCGAGATTGCGAAGGAAAAAGCAGGAATCATTAAGCCGCGCATTCCCGTTGTCTCAGCTCCGCAGCGACCGGAGGCCAAAGTAATCATCAGGCAACGCACTATAGAATGTGACGCGCCTCTGCAATTCGTTAACGACCCTTGGACGAAAACCAAAGTCGCGTTGCGCGGCGGACATCAGAAGATGAACGCCGCTCTCGCGATCGCCGCCCTGCAAGCGGGGGCAATTTCGGTCTCAGATAATGCAATCGCCCGCGGCGTGACGTCGGTGGAATGGCCGGCGCGTTTCCAAATCTGGAATGAGCGTGTAATCATCGATGGCGCACACAATCCGGCCGGCGCAAGGACTCTTGCGCAAACCTGGCGAGAGCAGTTCGGCAACGAGCGAGCGCTCATTCTGCTCGCGCTTCTGCGCGACAAAAATGCCGCGGAAATTGTTCAGATCTTCTCACCCATCGCGACAAAGTTTGTGCTCCCGCAAATTCGCAGCGAGCGCGGACTGCCCCCGAATCAGCTTGCACAAGTAATCTCCTCAATTACTCCATCACTCCCCCACTCCACCACTCCGTCCGTTGCCGAAGCGATTTTGGCGGCGCAGCGAACGAGCGAGCGTATCTTGATCACCGGCTCCCTCCATTTCGCCGGCGAAGCCCTCGCAGTTCTGCGCGGCGAACCGAACGCGCTCGAAGAGTGCGCGCAATGAACAGGTCACGCGCGACGAGCGAATTCCTCCGGGTAGCGCGCGCGTCTCGCGTGCTAGGTTCGGCGTCCTGCCGAAACAATCTTTGCAATGAAGTCCGCGATGACGAGACGTCATCGCCAACACGCGGGACGCGTGCGCTACCCGGAATTATCGTTTAAGGCGCGGAAAGAAATGGTAGGGCGAGACTCCGTCGAGCCACAATGCATTCGATGGCTCCGCAGAGCGTCGCCCTACCCCTCAATGCGCGGGAACAATGGGACCGGTTTCCCAACAACATGCCCATCCGGCAACTTCCCCCACTCTGCATCAGCCAGTGAGAATCGCTTTTCTTTTCCCCTCAACTCAGATTCCATTTTCCAATTCAACTGGTCGAAAATCCCATGCGCCGATTTTGGTAGTACTGGTGAAATCCAA
>QHRJ01000344.1 GCA_003220075.1 Verrucomicrobiota bacterium | reverse complement strand
CGACGGCTACGGCCCGTTGGTGATTCAGAAACATCGAACACCGAACAGCGAACCCCCCTCCGCCGAAGGCTACGGCGCGTCAGGCATCGAAGAGCGAACATCAAACGAAGATATTCGGGACCGGTTGCGTGGTCGCTTAATCGCAGTGCCGGGGACAATGACGAGTGCGTTTCTGGCGCTGCAACTTTATCTCGGTGAATTCAAATACATCGTCGTGCCTTTCGACCAAATCTTCGAGACGGTCCGGAGCGGTCGGGCAGAGGCTGGCTTAATCATTCATGAAGGGCAGCTCACATATGCGCGCTCCGGTTTTACAAAAATAATTGACCTGGGCGAATGGTGGAAAGAACGGACCGGCCTGCCATTGCCGCTGGGTGGAAATGTTCTGCGCAAGGATATTCCGCGCGAGATTCAGAGCGATCTGGCCGCGATTTTGCGAGAGAGCATCGAATTCGGCCTGAACCATCGTGCCGAAGCGGTCCAACACTCCATGCCGTATGCGCGCGACATGGGGAGCGACCTGGCATCAAAGTTTATCGGAATGTATGTGAACGAGTTCACACGCGACTATGGCGAAGTTGGACGCGAGGCCATCCGCCGGTTTCTTGGCGAAGCGCGCGAACGCGGTTATATCGATCATGAAATCTTGATCGAGTTCGTAAGGTAGATATCGGTCGCCGCTATTTTTTCTTCGCGCCCGGTGAGGGCGAAGCCTTCGGCTTGCTCACCATTTCCACGCAGAAGTTCTTCACCCGCTCGGCCTCTTGTTTAAAGCCGTTGGTGAAATCATGCGTGCCGTACTCAAACAGCACGACAAAAGAGAAGGTGAAGAAAATGAATAGGACGAGCCAGAACAGCCCGCGAATGAGAGACATCGGGCGATCTTAAGGCAGTGATAGGGCCTGGTCAACGACGCCATAACCAAGGCAAGCCTTCGCAGTTGAACCGGCAGGCGAAGCTGCGATTCTGCTCGCAATGCGGGTGCCACTGCTCGATCTAAGCGGACAATATCGCGCCCTTGTCGCGCCGATTCGGAAGCAAATCGATGAAGTGTTGCTGAGCCAGCGCTTCATCCTCGGGCCGAAAGTGGAGCAGTTCGAACGTGCACTTTGCGATTACACCGGCGCAAAATTCGCCATCGGCGTTTCTTCCGGAACGGACGCGTTGCTCGCAGTCTTGATGGCATTGGAAATTGGACCGGGCGGCGCCGTAATTACGACGCCCTATTCGTTTTTCGCGACTGCTGCCTGCATTGCACGGGTCGGCGCGACGCCGCTCTTTGTCGATATCGATCCGGAAACTTTTAATATTTCACCCCAAGCGATCCGATCGTTCATCGAAAAAAATTGTCGCCGGGCGAACGGCGTCCTGATGACGCGGGACCGGCAAGCCGTTCGCTTGATTATTCCAGTGCATCTTTTCGGATTGTGCTGCGAAATGGACGCGATCATGAAGATCGCGCGCGAACATGAATTGCTGGTGGTTGAAGACGCGGCTCAGGCAATCGGTGCCGGATACCCTCAAGCCAGTGGAGCGACATCGGCGGGTGCGATCGGCGATATCGGTTGTTTCAGTTTCTATCCTTCGAAAAACCTCGGAGCAGCCGGTGACGCCGGCGCC
>QHRJ01000042.1:4373-46539 GCA_003220075.1 Verrucomicrobiota bacterium | reverse complement strand
TAACAGTGAACACAGCGTCCTACGTGGGCTTGCCGCAGCCGACTTCGACAACAGTGAACGTCGAACCGGGGGGGACCTATCTGTTCACTGCGCTGTGGGATTCGAATCTGATTTTTCTCCGCCCATCAGGGGTGTGGTTGACCCCCGGCAAGGAGTGGGAGCTTAGACCTCGATAACAGCTATTCGGCCTTCGCCAGGAACGCGCATACCTTCTGCCTCATCGCTAAGTGCTGACGATCCAACCGCGAAAATAGTTGTGTTCGTATCGCTGAATCAGGCGCTCGCGATTCAATGAGCGTACTCCTAGGCGAGGTTCTGGCACGTCGCGTTCCCGTTAGCGTCTTTTGGCGCTATCGCGTCTCTCTCCAGCGAAAGAATTGCGCTCAACAAATCAACGGCCTTAACGATGAATCGTTTTCCGTCGCGGTGTGCGGCATGGGGTGGTTGGGCTCAACGAAATCGCCTCGCTGCGGGTCCGCTGTAGCGCTGGGTGCTCCAAGCTGTGTCCCGTTGCATATGCCAGTGAGTAAATCTCGTCTGCCCACAGGCCGCTTCGGCTCGCGATAACGACCTGAAGGACCGCAGACAATCCAAAGACCACGAGCAGTAGAGACCAGTTCGTCTCCGCCGACAGAGCCTTCGCTCGTTCCGACACTGAGGTAGAGCTTGGCATCTTACCGAATTTCCATGCAGCCGGGTCTTAGACAATCATATCGCTAGGCATAAATCACCAGACGTTCACAAGGCACGCCAATGTCCCCCGCCTACGCGAATGAGCCGGAATGAAGATGCACCGATTTCCGGGGATCGATTGATCCACGAAATCGGCACCTGTTTCACGTGGTAGCCGGTGGCGATAAGATTTCCGCCTACTAAGCAACCAGAATACCGCCTGATTGTTGACGCTGAATAATTGGTTTTTCTTTTCAGTATTATGCAAAGAGATGATCTCACAGCCCAAGAACGCCTCAAGGTTTTGAGGGCGGGCGACAAGTCGAACCCGGTCTTCGCTTGACGATGAACGTCTTTGTGTCTTATGCGAGCGAATACTCAGGGGCCGGCAGATCGAAATTTTGCGTGACCAACGCGGCCGCTACTTGCTGAAGCGTCCAACGTCTGGCTGCGACTCATTTGCGGCGCATTGGCTTTATGTCGGCAATGCCACTGACCGCCTAGGCAATTGCCGAAATCGCGCAGATTTACATCGCCGACGAACATCATCGTCTATATGGCCTCCTAAAGAGATTCCAAATCCTCATCTTCCAAACGCCAGCTCAGATTAATCTCAAAGCATTTCCTCAAAATATGCTTTTGCCGATTCAAGGTCGCCGGTCACGCTCTCGTAGCGAGGCCAAATTGTATTTGATAATCGCCTCGTCGGGGAATCGAGATTCGCTTTGTCCATCCTTGGCAGACGGTCGGACAGATAAATGTAAGAGCGTTATTGAATCGGCAAGCGTGAAAAACACAGCGCAAACTTAACCTATCGGCGAAAGCCATTTTTCAGTTCCCACAGCCGAAGTGCCGCAAGCAACAGCTTTTGAGTTTGGCCGATGGTCGGCCGCTTCCGGGCGGTCGAAATTGGCCGGACCGTAGAATCCCCATGCGATGGATCACAAGGTACAGCGGTTTTCCCCGTTACCTTGCCCGTTCTGCCCTCGGTGGCCCCGTGATACTCGTCCGAACTCATTCGTCCTATCCTGCCTTAATAGATACGTATTTACCATACTAACTGGATCTTTAAGATAAACAATAATATTAGTAAGCTCTGCAGGCGTCATTGGGGCGGCAACGATCTCCCCTTGTTTTTCTCGCCGAAACGGTACTGGGCGCAGCCCAGCGCTACATTTTCAACTAAGATGATCTGTACCATCTGCGGCCTTTTTCCGCGCGCGCGTGTGGACAGTCTAACCAGATCGATTCGGGGGCACATCATCAAAATATCGTCGCTTCCACCGGCTCTGCGTCCGTCAAAGCCAAAGATCGATTGGAGTGCGAAATAAGAGCAAAAAAGGAGGGATCAATGCCAACCAAACGATCACGAAGGCCAGTAAACGAACTGTTATAACAGCCGCGCAAAGGGCATCGACGCTACCTCAGGTATAACAAAGCCGGTCAATTCATGAAAGAGGTTAACATGGGCCAATCACTTGCGGCAGATCGGCGCAGAAAGGCCAAGACAAAAGTGGCCAAGGGCCAGGGCGATCGTGGTGACACCAAACGCAGCGGCAACGTTGTTAGACGCCTCGTACGAAAGCTGACCGGTGGTTAGGCGCCCGAACAAAATTGCCACAGCTAGGCGGCTGTTCCCAGACTATCAGTCACTTCGCGTAGCGATTATGCCAAAATGCTGGAGCCGGATTACTACAAAGTGCGACTACTAGAAATCGGGGTTGGCAGAAGGTTTTGGCAATCCAATCCTTTTGACGAGAATGCTCACGCTTTCTACGTGCGAGTGGTGAAGCCGTTGCGACGACTCCAGCGTCGAGGCATCGTGGAAAGGCTTCAGGAAATCACTGCAACCGATGATAGAACTCCTATCGCTGTGGAGATAATCGGCCAGGTCGATAGCTACAGCGCGACAGCCCCGACCTTTCGGGACTGGAGGTAAGGGGATTCGAACCCCTGGCCTTCTCATTGCGAACGAGACGCTCTACCAACTGAGCTATACCCCCAAAAGAGGTCGTCATCTTATCAGGTTGAGGCGCGTTTTCAAACCCGACGCCTTGCCGTACGCATTTTCGCCTTGCCACACCTTTCAAACTCCGTTGGATAGATTGCATTGATACGCCGGAGCAACATTTAACTGCACAACTTCATCGACGCATGAAACACAAGAATTTCTTAATTATCGCCGCGTTTTTCGCGACTGTTGTCATTGGCTTCCCGCTTCGTACGGAGGCCGCGCCGAAGAAAGCGTTTCCTTCGCCGGACGCCGGCAATTCCGCAGATGCGGATGCATCCCCCGCGACAGCAGCAACGGCTAGCGGCAAGATGCGAGCTACTGCGTTCAAGGGCATGATCGCCGCAGTGGATGACAAGGCAAAAACGTTCAGCATCGCCGGCAAAGAAAATTCGCGTGTCCTGAAGATTACCGACAAAACCATCATCACCAAGGGTGGCCAGCCCGCGACGATGAAAGACGTGGTCGCTAATCAGGAGGTGAGGGGTTCTTGTTATAAAATGCCCGACGGCTCGATGGAGGCAAAAATCGTGAAGCTTGGGCCATTGACCGATTCAGAGAAGGCGGAAAGGGAAGCGCGCCGGGCGAAACGGGAAGAAAAGAAGCCTGCAATTTCCCCGGCAGCTTCGGCTTCACCATCGGTAAGTCCGAGCACTTAATTTGGTCCGCGACAAAGTTGTATTTGCATCGCGCGAGGCACAAGGAGCGCCGGCTTCCAAGCCGCCGACTCTTATAAACGGCGATCTGGCTTCCGGCGCGTAGAGCGTACAGCTCGGAGAGAGATCGCCGCTGTGTTGGGGCGTCATTTCGCCTCCGCTGCTTTTACGGCAACGCGCAGGTCCGCGACAAAATTTTTGTACTCGCGTTCGCGGGATTCTTCATCGGGCTGACGCAAGAGCGAGGAAGGATGAACGGTGGCCACGACTTTCGGTGCAAAACGTGACGATAAAACTTTGCCACGTTCTTTCGTGACACGGAAGCTCGGTCCGAAGATTGTCTGCCCCGCGGTTGAACCGAGACAAACAACAAGCTTGGGCTCGACCAGGCGTAGCTCGGTTTCCAGCCATGGCCGGCAGGCGGCGATGTCGCGAGAGCTCGGTTTCTGATGAATCCGTCGTTTCCCGCGCGGTTCCCATTTGAAATGTTTCACCGCGTTAGTGACATAAACTTCGTCCCGATTAATTCCTGCTTCCTCCAGTGCGCGATCCAGAATTTTTCCTGCCGGACCGACGAATGGCTTCCCAGCCACATCTTCATAATCGCCCGGTTGCTCGCCGATCATCAACATCTTGGCATGCTTCGGACCTTCGCCGAAGACCGTCTGCGTTGCTCTTTTGTATAGCGGACAGGCTGTGCACTCTTTCGCAGCGGCCACAACTTTAGCAAGGCTGTTCGTTTCCGGCACGGGCGCCGGGCGCCAACTATCTTGTCCGTTCGCTCGCATCTTTAATTATGAGTCGTAACTCGACTGCTAACTGTATGTGATTAGATCGAATGCCGCGGCCAACGACCGCGGCTACAACGTGGCAAAATGATCCTGGAAACTCCGCGTTTAATTCTGCGCCCATTCGCCGCCGATGATCTCGATCGGATGGGGGAATTGATGGCGGACAAAGATTTCATGCGTTTCTCGATGGGCCCGATGAAGCGAGAACAAGTGCAGGGTTTTCTCGATAAAGTGATCGGCTGGAACCGAGATGGTTTGCCATCACAATTCGCCATGATTGTGCGGTCGAGCGGCACGCTCGCTGGCTACTGCGGTTTCTTTCATCATGAAGTCGACGGCAAAATGGAAATTGAGATCGGTTATCGGCTGCAGCGGGATTTTTGGAACCGCGGACTTGCTACCGAAGCAGCGCGCGCGGTCCGCGATCATGGCGTTCGCGATTTGAAACTAGAGTACCTGATTTCGTTGATCCATCCCGATAATCAGGCATCGCGTCGAGTGGCGGAGAAAAATGGAATGACCTTAGAAAGGGAAACCACTTTCAGAGGTTTTCCTACATTCGTCTTCGCTATTACGCGGAAGCAGTGGATGAAGCTCCGAGGTGAGGCCGAATGAGTGGGTGCGGCAGAGGGCTGCCCCACTCCAAAGCTGGCGCATGTTTTGAAGCGTCCCAATTCGCGAAGCGTCTTGGACTGCGCCAGTCCTCTGGCGCTTTCTAACAGAGCGAAGGATCAGGCCTCACCTTTTTCGGCGGTGGCGGCAACTGGCGCGTGACGCCGGATGAATTCGTCCGCCAAAGCACGGTAGGCGCGGGCGCCGGCGCCGGTTTTGTCGTATTCCAGAATGGTTTTGCCGAAGCTGGGCGCTTCGCTTAAGCGCACCGTCCGCGGAATAACGGTGTCGTAAACTCTTGCGGCAAAATGTTGGCGCACTTCCGTCACCACCTGTGCGCTCAAATTCGTGCGACTATCAAACATCGTCATGAGGATGCCGCCGATTTCAACATTCGGATTTGCTCCCGAATCACGCACTTGCTCGACCACGCGCACAATTTTGACCAGACCTTCCAGCGCGAAGTATTCGCATTGAATCGGGGTCAGAATTTCATCGGCCGCTGCGAGCGCGTTGCTCATGAGAATTCCAAGTGAAGGCGGACAATCGAGCAGCACAAAATCGAAGGCGCTGTCGGCCCGCAACGGTTGCAATGTTCGCGCCAGCCGGAGCAAATGATCCGGCATCCGTGCAATTTCCACTTCCGCGCCGGCAAGATCGAGATCGGCTGGAACGAGAAAGAGGTGATCCAATCGCGTCGGCAAAATTTTGTTAGCAAGGGTCGTCTCGCCCAGCAAAGGATCGTATAGGCTTTCTCCTTCGAAGTCCTGCATTCCGAGCGAGCTGGTGGCATTGCCCTGTGGGTCGAGATCAATGAGCAGAATGCGTTGCGCACGTTCCGCCAGCGCAGCCCCGAGATTCACCGCGGTGGTAGTTTTGCCGACGCCGCCTTTTTGATTCGCGATGGCGATGATTTTCATTTGCGACGTGGCACAGGCATCTTGTCTGTGGGGGCCGCACGCGTCTCGCCTGCGGATCTTCTTGACCGATCATTAAAGAAGACTGTCCGGCAGGATGCCGGACAAAGCGGGCAAGACGCCCGCGCTCCCCTTTTTCTATCTGATAGCGAGAATTTCACGGAGTTATCGCGGCACCATCAGCGTGCGCAGCTCGAAAGTGCGACGGCCATCGGCTTCGTGCCACCAAAGTTCTTCAGGCGCGGGCAACATTTCTGTTATTTCCAACTCACCGGCTTTACTCAGCCAGCGATGAAAAATTTCGAGGAAAAGATAACTCTCGAGATCGATGAAAACTGGTTTGGTATCTTTGTCGCGACCTTCCGCGCCACTCCGTCGCAACGCCTGTTCAGTCGGGCGAATGTAAACGAAGCGGGGCCAATCTTTGGCGGCTCGCAATCTTTCAATGGCGAGAACCAGTTCACGCGAAAGGCCAGCGAAATTTCCATCGCCCATTTCCTCGCTGGAGACCGACCAGCTGCGGCGCTGGACAATAACGCGCCCGCAACGGAGGCGCGGTGTATGCGGCGCCGACCCAAATTGGAAGGGATGAAACCCAAGTGGAATGATCCAATTGCGGGCAAAGGACCCGAGATATTGGCCATTGGCGCGAAGCGCGACGTCGCCATCTTGCTCGATAAAAACTTCAGCGTGCGCTGGTGAAACGGAGTGCCATCGCGGATTACCGCGCTGCGGCGCAGCGAAGACCGCCTGCTGGGGTAGGGCATCGAAAATCCGCACCGTAGTATGGGCGGTAAAATCGGCCGCGAAAAAACCGAAATGAAAAAATGGTTTGCCGCTCGTGCTTAGTTGAAGCGCACGGGAAAGGGCGGTGTGATCGGGGCAACTCCAGTACATACAATGATGCAAGGTAGCGGCAGCCGGATGCAGCTCGCTTAGGATCCAGCGATATTCGCCGCGCAAAATCGCGTCCTGCGATTTGGCCGCAAGTTGTAAATCGCCGGAAGGAAAAGTGAATTCGTCAAATTTCTGGTAGGAAAAATTTTCGCGCACGAAGTGGCAATCGGCGGCGGTGAGTTCATACTCGGCGAGGTGGCCGTGCGGGTTCAGTCGTTCGCGAAAGGCGACTTTAATTTCCTGAAACGCCATCACGGCCAGGCCAACGAGACCTGGACCGGTCAATGGAAGCTTCGCTGTTTCGCAGGCGCGCAAAAACGCGGGCAGCGGCAGCGTATTTTTTCCAACCTTTTCCAATACCATGCGCAAACCGGCGGCAACGCGCGACGCGACAAAAGCATAATTATCGCGCCAAAAATCGATCCAGGGTTCCGTGTCGGTTACGACTTCGTCGAGAAGAGTTTCGCTGATTTCGAATCTGCAATCGCGGAAACATTCTTCCGCGATTGGATTGACTGCGGCATAAAGCGAGCGCTGACCTGGTTTGCGTTCCGCGCCGACCTGAGAAAGCTGCTGGCGCGCTGCGGAAAAAATTTGTTGGCGCTGAGTCGGCTCGGTTGTTCCTGAAAAATCCGCGGCGGACTTAACCAGTGAATCAGCAAGCGGCAGCCAACGCTGACGCGCCGCTCCCTCGCGCCAGGCCGCGATATCGTCGTGCAAAATCTGGAAGGCGAAGGGTTCGAGCGCCGGAACTTCCAGCGCAGCGATCAGGATCTTTTTATCGATCAAACCGCGAATGACATCGAGCTCTCCGCTGATGGGCGCTGCAGCAGACTGGTTTCCATTGGTGGACTGGATCAGCGCGTGTATGGGCGTTGCGCCATTGCACCGTGCGATAATTTCTATTTCCGAGGGCGCAAGATCGATCACGTCGCCGCTATCCACAAAGACGAAACGATTCCCGATGAGAAGGCCAATTGGATTGAGGCGCGGCCGGTGCTCCGAAAAAGTTTGCGGATCGGAATTGATCGCTGCGGCGATAGCATGCGCCGTCCAGCGTTCCAGAAAAACTTCGCGGCGCGCCATGCCCGGACGCGGTTCAAAATTTAGCGCGGAACCACTTTGACTGGCCGAACCCCAGGCGGAAGGACCGAATTCGCTAAAGGTATCGTTCTTGGCCGCGATACGCTGGAGGTAGAGCAGAAGGTGACGTTCACGTTCGCGGGTGCGGCTGTTGCGAGGGGGAAGCTCGCCGGCGGAGTGATCGATGAGGTGATGAACCTGACCCGAGCCGAAGACGAGATAGCGTGGAAGAATCCGCTGACTTGTTTGCAACAAGGCGCGACGTGCTCGGCTCAATTCCTCTTGAAGCTGATGTTCCAACAGCGAGCGTGCCCGTTCGGCGGCGGTCGCAACCCGCGTGTATTCTTGAAGCGGTTGCGGAATTTTCTGCTCGGGAATTTTATCGCGACGAATGGCAGTGCGCCAGGCCGCGAACTCTTCAGAGCTAAGACCGCTATCGCGACGAGTGACAAATTCCAGAGCAGCGCTTTTGAGGTGGTGGAGTTCTTTTTCCTGCGCAATTAGATCGCGCGCGACGGCGCACGCGTTTGGCGTCGCAAGCTCCTCAAGAACATCAAAGGGAACTCCGGCCAGTCGAATTAAAAACGGCGAAGCGATCCGGTAGGCAGAGGACACGCTCGCAGCAAAACGAAACTGTCGCGGCCTGACAAGCGGTTTGTATTTTGTTACGTGACAACTTGGGCGGTTTTGCGGTGCGACGAATTGGTAGCACCGCAAGTAAGTTCGATATCCCGCGGCGCGGCCGGAGGCGACGCAGCCTTCCGACAACCAGAGGACCCTCACCCGGCGCTTCGCTTACGGTCTCCTGCCCTGATTCCCAAGACACCCGCGACCTGTGTACGGTCTCCCACTCTGATTTCCAAAGGCACCCACGACCTGTGTCCTCCCCTGCGTCAGGGAGAGAATTGAGGTAAGGGCGTCGGGTTCATTAGTACGAAGCATCGAACATTCCGCATCCAAACCTTTAAGGATTGCGCTAAGCAGGTTCGCGTCTTTGAATCCTGATTTCCGATCCAAATCAGATTGGAGCAGGCGCGGGCCCCCGCCGAGAACCCACTATAGCTTACTTATCGTGCAGCGGCAGCCGCAGCGTGAAGGTCGTTCCAACTCCCAGGGTGCTGGCCACGTCGATCGATCCTTTGTGGTCGTCGATTACTTTTTTCGTGATGTAGAGCCCAAGACCGGTGCCATTTTTCCCCTGCTTGGTAGTGAAATAGGGCTCGAAGATTTTTCCAATTTCGTCCTCCGCAATTCCGTACCCGGTGTCTCGCACCTGGATGTCGGCGTAAAGATCCTTCTCCCGGCAATTCACCACAACCTTGCCATGTTTCTCGGTTGCGGCCTGGATGGCATTTACAATGACGTTCTGCAATGCGCGCGTCAGCTGCGTCGGATCGCCCAGAACTGTCAATTCTTCTTCGGCAATATGGCAGTCCAGTTGGACACCGTTTTGCGATGCCATGCCGGTGACGCTCTGGCCGACATCCTGGACGATGCTGGACATCGAGATTGGTTTCGGTTTGATGGCACCCACCCTGCCGTAGCTTTGCCACATCGTCAGAAGCTCACGGCAAAGCCGCACGTTTTGTTCGATAATGTGCAATTCTCTGGATGAGCTCGCGTTGCGTTCGCCGTTATTCCCATCACCAGATTGCTCCAATTTCTTGGCCAAAATTTGAACGTAACCCCAGACGATCGTGAGTGGATTACTCAGATCGTGCACAAATTCAGCCGACGCCTGCCCGAGAGAAGCGAGGCGTTCTTTTTGGGCGAGCTCGTTGCGAAGGCGCTCGTTTAGTTCTTGCAGTTCGTGCGCGGTCGTCTCGCTTTGCCGCTGCACACGGGTTCGCTCGACGTTGCGGCCGATCACTTCGCGCATCTGCACAGCGTCAAAAGGTTTGTTGATATAATCGTTAGCGCCGAGCCGGAGCGCTTCCTGGGCGGTCTCGAGCGCGCCGAAACCGGTGAACATGATCACGGAAAGATGCGGATCGATTTCGCGGATCCTGCGCAAGCCATCAATACCGTTCATTCCGGGCATGCGAATATCCATTACGATGGTATCAGGGCGCTTTTCCTGTAAGAGTTGCAGGCCCGTCTCGACGTTTTCCGCCGTATGGACCTGATAGCTAGGCTTGAGCAGCATGCGCAGGCTTTCGCGTGGTCCGATTTCATCATCGATGATGAGAACCTTGGCAGGATCGGGAGCAGCGGAGATGTGCACTGTGGGCGGATTTAGAGCTAGGGGCGTGCCGTATTCAATGTGAATTATCGCGGGCTGAAACAATTGCGGGCTTGGCGGAGGGTTAAACAAAAACAGACGGCGCGCAAGATCGATCTTGTGAATAACTGAAAAATTGTGAATAAGTGCAGCGGGGCACAGGGGATGGAAAATATAATGACTGCATTTAGTGGGGACATTAGAATTTGGCTCTTTAATGCATGCCAGAGCTTCGTTTGCTTTCAGCGCTAAACTTTTTCGCGACTCGTCTAAACCAACCTTTGGACGGATCAGGTTCTTCGTCGGCTGGTGCGCGCTATGATTAAGCAAAACCGCGTCGTCATCACCGGGATGGGGGTTCTCGCCCCGAATGGGGTCGGATTGGAAGCATTCTGGGATTCGCTTCTCCAAGGCCGTAGCGGCATTGGCCGAATCACACTTTTCGACGCCAGCAATTTGAAAAGCCAAATCGCCGGGGAAGTGAAGAATTTTGATCCATTTGAATATATCGAGCCAGAACTTAAGCCGAAGCGAATGGCACGTCATACCCAGTTCGCCTATGCCGCGACAATGATGGCACTGAAAGACGCGGGCTTGGAGATTAACGATGCAGATTTACCGAGCCCCACTCCGGTTGTCGTTGGAGTGAGCACCAGTGCGATGGACATTATCGAACGATCAATTAGCGATTTCGACCGGCACGGTTTTCGCGGCATGTCGCCGACGGCGATTTCTGCATTGAAGCCGCAGGCCGCTGCTAATGCCATTGCAGATCGAATTGGCGTGCGTGCGCATGCGGCGACAGTGTCAACGGCCTGTCCATCTGGCTTGGATGCCGTTGCCAGCGCAGCCATGACAATTCGCACGGGAGAAGCCGAACTCGCCATCGCCGGCGGGGCTGATGCGCCCTTAACTCCTCATACCGTAGCGGCTTTTATAGCTAGCGGTCTAACGGTCCCGCATAATGGAGATCCGGAAAGTGCAAGTAAACCGTTCGATTTAAACCGGGAATCCGGTGTCCTGGCAGAAGGTGCTGGAATGTTCGTGCTGGAAAACCTGGAACGGGCGGAAGCGCGAGGAGCACATGTTTACCTCGAACTAACTGGTTATGCCGCCCAACGCGATCTTGAGCCGGCTCAGTATGGATCTGGCCTGCGCAGCTCCATGGAGATGGCATTGGCAAACGCACGCTGCGAAAAGAGCCAAATCGATTACATATCGGCCTACGGACCTGGAGATCCGATATTAGACGCAGCCGAGATTCGATTTATCAAAGAGGTATTTGGCCCCTACGCCTATTCTATTCCGATTAGCTCCATCAAAGGCGTCACTGGGAATCCATTAGCCGCGGCAGGGCCGCTCCAAATCGCAGCCTGTGCCCTAACGATCCGTGATCAACTAATCCCTCCCACGGCAAATTATCAGACCGCCGATCCTGATTGCGATCTCGATGTTGTTCCGCTGCGCGCGCGCAAAGCCAAAGTGCACCAGGCGCTTTTGAATGTGCGCGGTCTCGGGGGAAGCGCCAGCTCGTTGGTGATGGATCGCGTATTTTGCTAATGAACAGTCAAGCAGTCCCGATTCTTGGGGCGTTAATGATCCAGGCGGCGGTGGGGTTCGCTGTTTTCATCACCAATCGCCATCGCAAGGCGACCCAAAGTTTCCTCATCCTGTCGATCGCCATGATTTGCTGGCTGGCAAGTCTCTACTTTGGTTCGACTAGCCACGATCTAGCATTTGTTGCAACAAACATGCGAGTAGCATTTGCTGCCGCTGTCCTCATTTTATTAGCGTTAAACTTCCTCCGGCTTTTTACGGTCATGCCGGACGCGACTTGGCGAGATGTCCTTCGTCACTCCCGTGGATGGATCATCCTGGCTCTCGCCCTCATCATTTTCTGTCAGTCAAATCTTCTCTTGAAGGGAGCACGCTTCCCTGATCAACCCGGAGCCGCACCACAGCCGATCTATGGCTGGGGTGTCTATCTTTATGGTTGCTGTTTCGGGAGTGCCCTGGTTGTTCTTCTTGTCGCTTCTCTGCGCGATCTTAGGAATAGCTCCGGTAGGATTCGATCGGAACTCGGCTACCTTTTACTCGGCCCTACTTTCATCCTGGTTCTTACTCTCGGCGCCTACCAGATATTACGGTTCTTCGTCCCACCCTCTCAGTTGTTTTGGTTTGCGCCACTTCGAGCCGTCCTATTCACACTGATCATCGCCTATGGGATTTCCACGCGAAAGATCATGGACGTTGGCCTCTTTCTGCGGCGCGCGATTTCTTACGGGGTCCTCACAACATACTTACTTGCCCTTTACGGAGCGGTTTGGTGGCTTGTAGCCCAGGTAACAGTCTCTCTTTTTTATTCAACCGATCGCACTTTTGCCCACATCGCGGCAGCTTTGGTCGTCACCTTCGCCATGGCGCCGGCGCGTGGCTTCTCTCAAAGGTTAGCCGATCGTCTTTTTGTCGGTGGCCGTGGAATCGATTTTCGTGCCACCGTTAGCAAGGCGGCGGCCATCCTGGAATCGGTAACTACCTTGCCGGACTTGTTGCGCAGATTTGCTACGACGATTGGTGAGGCTGTCGGCACTGATAGCGTAACGATCTACCTCGCGCAGCGTAAAGTTTTTCGAAAAAGCTATCCGCTTTCCAGTTTACCTGGGATAGTTGATCAATTCAAGGAGGAGGAGCCCTTGGTGCAATGGTTGACCGCTCATCACGAACCGCTCATCCTCGAAGAGCTTCACCGCGTTCGTGGAACCGCAACGACCTTTGCCATTCGCCGCCAGCTGGAAGCAGCCGGGGCTGCGGCTGCGGTCGGGATTCTCTCACGCGAGCACCTCGTGGGCATCATGCTTCTCGGGCCAAGGCTCTCCGGCCGCGTTTATGGCGGTACTGAACAGAGCGCGCTTCAGGTGTTGGGCGGTCAACTTGCCGTCGCCATTGAAAACGCCGAGCTATTCACCTCAGGAAGCGGCGCAAATAGCCGGCTTGAATACCAACGGCGGAGAACGAATGGTTGACGATCTGCCCGCACCCTTGCGTGACATCATTCAGACTACTTTGACTTCGGGGGAGCGCCAGGAAGACCGGGAAGTCGAATTGCGGGCCGCGGCGGGAAGCACATTTGCGCGCGCTAGCAGCGCAACTTTTCGCGGTCAAGGCGGCGAGCTCCTGGGCGCGCTGATGGTGGTGACCGACATCACCGCGCTGAAACGGCTCGAGCTGCAAATTCGTCGCAGCGATCGCCTCGCCAGCCTCGGGACGCTCTCAGCCGGAATGGCGCATGAGATTAAGAACCCGCTGGTTTCTATCAAGACTTTTGCTCAGCTCTTACCAGAGCGCTACCACGAGTCTGATTTCCGCGACACCTTTTCCAGCTTAATCGTGCACGAGATTGATCGGATCGATTCACTGGTCAATCAGCTGCTCCGGTTTGCACGCCCGGCAAAACCGTTGCTCCGGCCGATGCATGTGCACGAAGTACTGGAGAAAACCTTTCAACTCGTTCAACATCGGTTGAATCAAAAGGAGATCAAACTCACCCGGACGTTGGAGGCAAGCCTCGATACTATCCGGGCCGACTCAGATCAAATGGAACAGGTTTTTCTCAATTTTTTCCTTAATGCCATGGATGCGATGAAACGCGGCGGCGAGCTCACGGTGGAGACCGAAATCCGGACCGGTGATTCTCTCGTGACGCACCTTTTGCCGGCGGACGAGAAGCGGCATGAAGCGCTATGCATTTCCATTCGCGATACCGGTGAGGGGATAAAAAGGGAGGATATTGCCCGGGTGTTCGATCCGTTTTTCACGACGAAAGATTTCGGAACCGGTCTCGGCCTTTCTGTGGTGCACGGAATTATCGAGGAACATGGCGGACAAATCGAAGTTGAAAGCGAGGTAGCCAAGGGAAGTGTCTTTCACATTTTTCTGCCGCTGGTGCATTTTGATCAGGGAGTGGTGGCCGCATGAGCGCCGCTCCCATTTGCATTCTCTATACCCAGGACGCTGAGCTGGCGCGACGGGTCAAAGCTTTTCTCCGCACGATGGCACTGGTTCGCCACCTCACTGACCCCAATCGGATGGAAGCCGTGCTGCAACAGAATTCGCCCGCGGTAATTTTAATGGATCTGCGAGCAAAAGAATGCCGCGACTTGCTCGAGCAACTCGAACAGGATTGGCCGGAATCGCTCGTCATCGCTCTTGGCGCCCCTCGCTCCGAACCGCTGCGCGAGGCCGAACAATCCGACATTTATGCGGCGGAAGATTTGCAGCTCGACCGTCACCGTTTTCAAACCCTGGTCGGCCGCGCCTTCGATCACCTAAAGGTCATGCAGGAGAATCGCGACCTGCGCGAACAATCGCATTATCGTCCTTCAGCGGAACAGCCCCGCCGGGCCGAGCCAGTGCTGGAGCGTGCGCACGCGCCATCGCTGCCGCTGCTGCGTTTCCCTCGTGTCTTTCGGAGCCTGGATAATGTCGAAGGATTGCTCGCCAGCATCGTTGAAGGAGTGGCGGACGCCGCCGGCGTGACCCGCGTTGGAATTTTTTCGCGCATGCGTCAGGGAGATCGCTATCGCCTGCGTGCCGGGCTGCGCTGCCTGCCAGAAACTAACGAGATCGAGTACAACGAGCGCGATCCGCTGGTCCGCTGGTTCGAATTACATGGGCACCTCGTTTCTCGCGCCAACCTCGCACACATCGCCGCGCAAAATCAGCGGCCGCTCTTGCGTCGGGCGCTCGATAGCGTTGGCGCCGAGGTTATCGTCCCTCTTTATGCACGTGGCCAGATTATCGGCTGGCTGTTTTTCGGCCATCGCATCACCGGTTTACCCTTTGATTACGGTGATCTCGAAGGCCTGATGATCCTGGCCGAGCATGTTTCCACCGTTCTCGAGAACGCGCTTCTCTACGAAGAGGTCACACTGCAAAAAACCCTGGCCGAAACGCTCCTGAAATCGATCCCACCGGGAATCGTTGCCATTGATGAAGAAGGCATCACTCGCTGGTTTAATCCCCCCGCGGAATCGATCCTCGGGCTGAAAACTTCCGATGCGCTCAACCGGCCGATTGAAGCCGTTGGTCGAAGGCTGGCCATCATGTTGCGGGAAACTCTTGGGGCAAAGTCGAATCTTCCTCCGCGGCAGTGGATCGATCCGAACACACGCCGCTCCCTCTCGGTCGAAGCGCGGCGACTCCTCGACCAGCAAACTCCCCTCGGTGCCGTCGCCGTCGTTCACGATCTGACCGTGGAGGAAAATTTGCGGCAAAAGCAAGACCTGGTCGATCGCGCCGCCTTTTGGACGGACTTGGCCGCGAGTATGTCGCACGAAATTCGCAATCCACTCGTCGCGATTAAGACTTTCGCGCAACTTTTGCCCGAGCGTTTCGATGATCCGGAGTTCCGAAAAAATTTCAACCAGATCGTCGTTCAGGAAATCGATCGTCTCGATAAGATCATTACCCAGATCAATGCTTTCGCTCATCCGCCGGAATTGAAGATGAGACCGCTGGATATTCGCACCCCGGTAAAGCGCGGGCTCGAGCTTGCGCGCAGCAAATTTCGGGTCAACGGCGGCGTGGCGGTGGAAACGGAACTGCCTGCCAATTTGCCAAAGATTCTTGGCGATGAAGGGGCGCTGGCCGAAGCGGTGGCGCATCTGGTCGCGAACGCGGCCGAAGCCGTCACCGAGCAGAAAAAACCGAAGATCACACTTTCGGCCAAGCCGATTCACGAAGGCGGCCGCGCCAGACGACAAAAGCGCGCGGCATGGGACTGGGTCTGCCGATCGTCAAGCGGACCGTGTTCGATCACAACGGTCGTGTTGACATCGATACCAGCACGAGCGGCACTGCGGTTAGCATCGCGCTACCCGCAAGTGCGAACGGCGACTAGCCCCCGGTGGAGGGCGCCGCGCCGTCGGCGCCCAATATTTGGGACACGACAGCGCGTGTCCCTCCATTACTTATCTGACTTCGGTCTCCTTTTCTCAAGGCTCTCGACATTATGTTCGCTTGAATAGCGCTCGCCCGACTCTTTATTGAGTCTTCCATGAAGAAAGCACTCGAAGAGAATTCCATCGCTGAATTAAAGGCAAAGTTGAGAGGCCACGTGATCGAGCCGCACGACCGCGATTACGATGATGCCCGCAAAGTCTACAATGCGATGATCGACAAGAAGCCGCGCTTGATCGCGCGTTGCGCGGACGCGGCGGATGTAATCGACTGCGTAAACTTTGCCAGAAAACATGATCTGCTTCTTGCCGTCCGTAGCGGAGGCCATAACGGCGGCGGACTGGGAATTTGCGATGACGGCTTAGTGATTGATCTCGGGCTGATCAAATATGCACGGGTCGATCCGGGGGCGCGCCTTGTAACCGTGGGCGGCGGATGCACCTGGGGCGATGTCGATCATGCCACTCATGCCTTCGGCCTCGCTACTCCCAGCGGAATTATTTCGACGACCGGTGTTGGTGGATTAACTCTCGGTGGAGGAATTGGACATCTAACCCGCAAGTGCGGACTAACCATCGACAACATGATTTCAGCTGATCTGGTCCTGGCGGACGGAAGCTTTGTCAAAGCGAATGCAGAGGAAAACTCTGATTTGTTCTGGGCCATTCGCGGCGGCGGCGGGAACTTCGGGGTAGTAACTTCGTTTACCTTCAAGTTGCATCCGATCGGTACGATTTATGGCGGGCCAATGTTATATGAACTAAGGGAAGCGGCCGAGGTGATGAAATGGTATCGCGATCTAATTAAGACCGCGCCCGACGACCTGAATGGTTGGTTCGCTTTTCTCACGGTGCCCCCGGCAGCCCCCTTTCCCGAGCACCTTCATCTGAAAAAGATGTGCGGTGTCGTCTGGACATGGACCGGTAGTTTGCCGCAAGGTTCGATGGGATTTATCCGCCGGGATTGCAGTGGTACTGGCGCGCGGACTTTGTGAAGGAACTAAGCGACGAAGCGATTGCCGAACATATTAAATTTGGCAAGGCGCTACCATCGATGCACTCCACCATGCATCTTTATCCAATCAACGGAGCGGCTGGGCGCGTCGGCAAACACGAAACGGCGTGGAATTACCGCGATGCAACCTGGACTCAAGTCATGGTCGGAGTCGATCCCGATCCGGCCAACAACGACAAGACTATTTCCTGGACCAAAAGTTATTGGGACGCGCTGCACCCATACTCTGCCGGGGGAGCTTACGTAAACTTTATGATGGATGAAGGAGAAGAACGAGTGAAGGCGACTTATGGAGATAACTATCAGCGATTAGTTCAGATCAAGAATAAATATGATCCCGATAACCTTTTCCGAGTGAACCAAAACATAAAGCCGAGCAAGAAAGGCTCGGCTGTTTCTGCATAGGCTCGTCCGTTGCAGGTGAAGGCCGCGGCTGAACATAGGTCCTATCGGTCTTATAAGTCCAATTCTCGCCAGGTGGAGCTCTAACTGAATACGAAACATGAATGCCGAGGAACTAAGATCCTTGCAAGCGCCGGTGAAGCAGCAATACCGGCAGGAACCAGAGAAAGCGCGCATCACGCTCCGGGCCGAAGGACGGCTTGGTGAAGGTGTTACCTGCAAGATAGAAACGGGAAAGGCGTCGGTCGAAGCCGGGCTTCATCCCGCTACCGGTGGCGACGGTCTCAGCGCTTGCTCGGGCGATATGTTGCTTGAGGCATTAGTCGGATGCGCTGGTGTTACTTTGAATGCGGTCGCTACCGCGCTCGGTATCCGGTTACGGGATGCCATAGTGCGTGCCGAAGGCGACCTCGATTTTCGCGGCACCTTGGGAGTGTCGAAGGACGTACCGGTCGGTTTCCAGCAGATACGATTGCAATTCGATCTCGACACCGATGCGAGCGAAGAGCAACTGGCTACCCTGCTTCGCCTGACGGAACGATACTGCGTTGTTTACCAAACATTGAGTCGGCCGGCCAAGATCGACGTTGAGTATCGGCTCGCCTCAGGATAGGTTGCCGCCGCGAGATCCGATGCCAACATACATGGACATTCACGAGATTCAGGGAGGAATCACCGCCGAAGAAGTGGCCAAGGCGCACGCCCATGATGTCGCGGTCGAGGGGAAATACGGTGTTCATTATCACAGGTACTGGGTGAATGAGAGCGCCGGCAAAATCTTTTGCCTTTGCGAGGCACCAACTGCTGAAGCCGCCAAGCAAGTCCATCGCGAAGCGCACGGCCTGGTCGCGGAAAAAATTATTCAAGTTGAGCCGGAAGTCGCCGATTTGTTCCTCGGCGGCAGCGAAGTAAATACGGCAGGCGCAGCCCTTTTACCCGGTGGCGCAGTCGACGCGCGAGATCCCGGAATCCGAACTGTTTTATTTACGGACATCGTCGACTCAACCTTACTGACGCAGAAGTTAGGGGACGAGATAGCGATGGAATTTTTGCGCGTGCACGACAGCATCGTGCGGGACGCTTTGGCCGCGTCGAAGGGACGCGAAGTGAAGCACACGGGCGATGGCATCATGGCGTCTTTTGTATCAGCCGCAGCCGCGGTCCGTTGTGCAATGCAAATCCAGCGTGAGTTGGCGCGGCGTGAGCGAGAGGAACGCGATCACCATATCAAAGTTCGGATCGGTGGCGCGGCCGGTGAACCAGTCGAGCAAAACAACGATATCTTTGGAACAACCGTTCAACTGGCGGCACGCCTTTGTTCCCACGCCCAACCCGATCAAATCCTGGTATCGACCGCGGTAGCGGAATTATGCATTGGAAAGGGGCTAATGTTTCGTCCCTTGGGCGAAGTCTCTCTGAAAGGTTTTGATCGGCCGGTCCAGGTTCACGCGGTCGAATGTGCTCAGTGACGCGGTGGTGTATTAACGAGCTGCTTTGCCCAATTCTGGTTAGTTGGGTCGATTTAGTCAGGCGGAACGACCTGCGTATTTTCTGTAACGACGAGCGCGATTCCGCCGAGGACGGCAAGGGATGCGAGGAGAAAACGCAACGTAATCGACTCGCCAAGAAATAATATGCCACCGGCGGCGGCTAGGACCGGCACACTAAGTTGCACCGTAGCGGCGCTGGCAGCTTTTAGTTCTGGCAAAACGCTGTACCAGATCACATAGCCAACTCCGGAAGCTATCGCTCCCGAGAGTATCGCATAGCCGGCGCCCGCGAGATCGAGCTTGACCCACGGCAGCAGGACCATGCTCAACCCCGCAGCAAAGACCACGGCGCGCAAGAAATTGCCAGCCGTGGTGGTCACAGGATCACCTGCACCTTTGCCTCGCAACGAATAGAATCCCCATGCGATTCCGGCGCATATCATTACTAGAGCACCGTCGATCGGGGGCGCCGACAGACCGGGAAATAGCAGTGCTACCAATCCCCCCACGGCGAGGGCGAGGCCAAGCCATTGTCGCGTCCGCATTCGCTCTCCCGTCCGCAGTCCCCAAAGGATCATCGTTGCCTGGACCGCGCCGAAAAGAAGCAGTGCGCCTGTTCCGGCGGAAAGGCTGATATAGGCAAACGAAAAAGCGGCCGCATAGGCGAACAGCGCCAGAGCCGAAACCCAACCTCCTGCTTTCTGCGAGGTTCCTTTGCAAATTGTCACGATAAGCCAGAGCGCGATCGCGCCAGACAAAATGCGGATGAAAGTAAAGCTGGCCGCGTCAATCGCGGTTCGCTTGAGCGCCAATCGGCAGAGAAGGGAATTGCCCGCGAACGCTATCATCGCGAGCAAAGTGAGGATGAAAACTCGCATTCGATCTACTTTGACTACTCAGGCGCAAAGACGAAGGCTTATTCCCTGAAACAAGTTGAATAAAGTAACCACGAATTCCGCGGGTTAAACGGATGATTCCGGTGAAGATTGGGCGCGGTTGGAATTTTATCTGCGTTATCCGCGCTGTTCGCGATTTGAAATTGCGCCAATGAATCCGGCGCAGGCCGGATTAGTCGAACGAAATCGGCACATGCTGTGCTTCGAAGTGCCGGTAGATGAATCGGCAGTTTGTCCTTCTCGCCATCGCGGGCGCTCTTGTCGTGCCCGCAGTTTATTCAGTCACTCGGCCTGATCCCGCAGCGAAAGCAAAGGCTGATGGCTTACACACGCTTGTGTCCGATCCATATCGGTTGGACAAGATCTACCGCTCGATGGAAGGGCCCTGGTCGATTCAGAGTGGAATCCATCTCGCGACGGGCGCGAAATCTGGAGTGCAATGGGTCACTGGGTTGGAAACGGAGGTTGTCGACGCCACGGCGCAAAAGCCGATTTCCCAGGAGTTTTTCTGTCATTCCAATCTTACCTTCGCCGAGCATGGCAGAACACCTGGTCAGTACAATCAGCAGATGGAAGGAAAGACTCACCTCGACTGGCGCCTCTTCACTCTGGTACCGGGCCGGCCCTCGATCGAGCTTCCGCCGGGCTTTGGCGTACCCATTCCCTCCGACGCCGCTCTGGATTATGTGACGATGTCTCTAAATCTGAACCAAAGGGATCAAGTGGTGAACGTTCGCATCCGGACGAAGGTGCACACGATTGCGGGCGATCAGCCGGGCGCACCCACGAAAGCGCTTTTCCGCCGTGCGCTATATGTTCTGCAGCCCCACGGCGTGTCGGCAAAGATGGGACCTGCGTGTATGCCGCAAGCCGGAATGCACATCGGAGCCGGGTGCGCAGAATTGTCGAAAGTGAACCTGTCAGGGGAAGTAACTGTAGGGAAACCCGACAATAGCCTAATGAACCACTGGATCGTCCCCCCGGGTCATCACATCTACACGACGGAGATTACGCCACAGCTCAATCTCCCTTTCGACACAACAGTTCATTATGCGACGATTCATGTTCATCCATTTGCCAGAGGGATGGCGTTGCGTGATCTGACAGCGGGGACGACGATCTTTCGGTTGAATTCGCAAGACTGGCGGGACCGGGTTGGTGTTGCCTACGTCGACGAATTCAAGTCGATCAAGGGGATTCCGATTCAACACGATCATCGCTACGAGCTTTCGGCAGAGTACGATAACCCTTTGGATGTCGAAACCGACGCGATGGCGATCCTCTACCTTTATTTTCTGGAAAAGGATCTGAGCTGACCGCTCGCGCGCCGCGCCGTCATCCCGAGCGCAAGTCGAGGGATCTCGCCATGAAAGCTTGAGCGTAACGCATCGGGATCCCTCAACCCACGCTCGGGATGACGACCGCTCGGAACCGCTACCGTCGAGCGCGAAGAATTGCTTTTCGGTTCGGTTTTCCCGTTTTAGTTTCGCGGCATGATCGTGACGACGGCTCAGCTTTACAAGGTCGCCGACGGCAAGTTCGTCGTGGGGCGCAGTGCTAGCAATAACTTGGTTAAACTAACTACCACCGAGAATTGAAGGAGACATCATGAAATCTATCGCCGTTAACGAAGAACAATTGCAAAAAATTAAGACTGGTTCCGGTTTCATTGCGGCACTGGATCAAAGCGGCGGCAGCACGCCGAAAGCCCTGCGTCTTTACGGAATTCAAGAGAATACGTGGTCCAGCGATGAGGAGATGTTCGCCATCGTGCATCAGATGCGGACCCGCATCATCACTAGTCCCGGCTTCAACGGGGAACGGATTATTGGCGCCATCCTGTTCGAGAACACAATGGACAGGGAAATCGAAAGGCAGCCCACCGCCGACTATCTTTGGAACGTGAAACTGGTCGTGCCGTTTCTGAAAGTGGACAAAGGGCTTGCCGCCGAGAAAGACGGGGTTCAGTTGATGAAGCCCATGCCGATGCTGCCTGCGCTCCTCGACAAAGCGAGGGCCAAGCGGATCTTCGGAACCAAAATGCGCTCAGTGATCAAACAAGCCGACGAAGCAGGTATCAAGAACGTCGTGATCCAGCAGTTCGAAATCGCTCGGCAGATTATCTCCGCCAACCTCGTACCGATCATCGAGCCGGAGATTGATATTCACTGTCCGGAAAAAGGAAGAGCGGAGCGATTACTCAAAGCAGGCATCCTCGAGAAGGTCAACGAATTGCCAGTTGGTCAGTTCGTCATGCTCAAGCTTACGCTGCCGGAGCAGGACGACTTCTACGCCGAGTTTGTCAAACATCCCAGGGTTCTGAGAGTGGTTGCGCTCTCCGGCGGCTATTCGCGGGAAGAAGCAAATAATCGTTTGCGCAAAAATCATGGGGTTGTTGCCAGTTTTTCCCGCGCGCTGGTTGAAGGGCTGACGGCTCAGCAATCTGACGCTGAGTTCAATGCTATGCTCGATAAATCCATTCAGAGCATTTTCGACGCATCGAATAGCTAAGCGAGGCGTATCCGCAGGTGGTGACTCGGACTAGTTACTCGGCCTCACAGTGCGAGCGAGTGTGAAGAAGGGGATCGCGATATCTTTACGGCGGATATCCCTCGGTCCGAGCCGGACTGGTCTTGCCTTACGCAGCTCGTTGTAGGGCGGTCATTCTGGCCGCCGGTCTTGAAATTGGCGGCGAAGATCCGCGCCCTAACAATTGTTGAACCGCCGGATAACACATTCGATAGGCGCTTGGCACAAGCGCCTCTACAATTTAGAAGAGAACTGTGACACTTACTCTGGAACAAATCGCGAAATTGTCCGGCGGAAAACTCGAGGGCGATCCGGAAACGAAAATCACCGGCGCAGCTTCTTTGGCAGAAGCGACCGTCCATGAGATCTCGTTTTTCAACAATCCGCGTTACATCGCGCAACTGCGCAAAACGCGCGCCGCCGCCGTGATTGTGCCGCCCGATTTTTCCGAACCAGTCGGAGCAGCAACAATTCGGGTGGAAAATCCGGCGAAAGGATTCGAGCAGGTCGTTACCAAGTTCGCGCCGCCTCCGATAAAATTCGCGCCGGGAATTCATCCGAGCGCAGTCATTCACCCGCGGGCGAAATTGGGCGATCACATTTCCATTCAACCGTTGGTGGTGATCGAAGCCGGCGCGCGAATTGGATCCCGCGCGGTCATTGGCGCCGGGAGTTACATTGGGCACGATGTCGTTATTGGCGACGGCTGCATGATTTATCCGAGAGTAACAATTCGGGAACGCTGCCGGCTCGGGGCGCGAGTAATTTTACACAGCGGGGCCGTGATTGGCGCAGACGGATTCGGTTTCGAAATGTCGGCGCAAGGTCAGCAGAAAGTGCCGCAGATCGGAATTGTCCAAATCGACGATGACGTGGAGATCGGCGCGAACACGACGATCGATCGGGCGCGCTTCGGTCGGACCTGGATTCAGGCGGGCGCGAAGATTGACAATCTGGTGCAGGTGGCCCACAACGTTGTGATTGGAAAAGATACCGTCATTGCCGCGCAAACGGGGATTGCTGGGAGCGTCCGCATCGGGAAAAGAGTGATGATTGGTGGACAGGCCGGAATCATCGGGCACATCGAAATTGCTGACGGCACGATGATCGGGGCGCAAACTGGGGTTTCGAAGAATCTCAACGGGGGAGTTTGGTGGGCGACCCCATCGGTGCCCTTGAAAGAAGCGAAAGTGCAATTGGCGTGGGTGCGGCGACTAGGGGAGTTTTTCGAGCGAGTAAAAAAACTCGAAGCGAAGCTGAAAAAGTAGGCGGGGTGCAGGGAGCTTCGAGACTTGGCGGGTTTAGAAGGCTGCACTAGCACGTCTGGGCTCCAGCGTGAGCAAGAGTATGAGCATGAGCGGGAGGGTTTTGCGCTGCAATGGCATGGAGAAATGCTGGCAAGATTGTTGCTATTGTAATTATTGGATTTATAGCAAATGCAACACGCCCAGCCAGCCGCTGAATTCCTCCTCGTCGATGATGATCCGCGCGTTTCGGAATTCCTCGCAACTTATCTCTCCGAGAGGGGACATCCCTCGAATGCCACCATCGAAGGAGACAAGGCTCTCAACTGGCTCAGCGAAAATCAATGTGAAGTGGTCGTCGTCGACCTCAATTTGCCGAACGCTAATGGAATGTCTTTGATCGCCTCCCTTCGTGCGATCGACGCTAGGTTACCAATCGTGGTTTTCACAGAGAGGGGTTCTGATGAGGCGCAAATGCGAGCGGCAATGCGTGCAGGCGCGAGCGGATACGTGAGTAAAAATTTGCCGGTGGAACAGCTGTACTGCGTCCTCGCAAGAGTGTTAGCAGCCGCGCGCTACAACGCACGGCGCGTTCGGCTGCAGCGGGAATTACTTGGCGCAGCTTAATTCGGCACCGCTTCGTTAATCAGCGCCCTTAAGTTCTCGATCGAAATACAATCCGCGCCACAGGCGCTGGCCGTTTCCCGTTCGAGTAAATCGGAAGTCGCGACGGTGAGATCGAATTTTCCGGCATACTTGCTGGCCAGGCGTTCGATAATCGCGTCGGCAGTTTGTCCAGCGCGCGAATAAAAAACCTGCACGCCGTGCGGCTCCGATTGTTCGGTGGCAGAAGTCCCCTTGCCATCGAAAACCACGACGACGCGAACGCCGGTGTAATCCTGGTAATCGCGAAGCTTTTTGACTAGGGCATCGCGCGCGAGTGAGGAGCGGCGAGCGTGCAGGCGTTGCATTTCCGACCAACGGAAAATCGCGCTATGGCCATCGACGATCAGGTAGCGGGCGCGCACGGAACGGCTGACATTACTCTGCTGGAGCCGGTAGTGACGCAGATTTCTTTGGTTTGGCGCGCGTGGATTCGCGACGCATCGATTTTTGCTTGGCACTTTTGCGCTCGAGATAAGCTCTGCGACGTTTTCGTTTGGCGCGTCTTCGGAGTTGTTGACCCATGCGTACCATCTATAGGGCGGGCCGGACAGGGGCGCAAGAATTGGGGCAGTATCCTAATTTGGGGGAAACGGATCTCCGGTGCGCCACAGGCCTCAAGCCTTGTGGAAAAGACAGCAGGCGCTCGGATCTGTAGGCTGGTCTGTCCGGGGGTCATAGATCGCCGCTACAGAAATCGCAACGCCGCGCCTTTTGCGGTGGACCCACGCAAAGTCGGACGTCCCAATAGACGTATAAATTTCGCATTTCCGTATTGCTATTTCGGCCTCTTTTCGTGTAAAAAGTCCTTCCCGTAAATCCACCTGTGAATTCTCCGAAGCCACTCCTCGCTATTTCGGTGTCGCTGCTCCTCATTTCAGCGTTATTCGGCGCCTTGAATGGAAGCAAAGCCAAGGCGTTGCGTAACGAGGTAGCGATGGCCAAAAGTCAGCGCGAATCGGCTGAGCGCCAGCGTCAAACAGCGGAGAAGAATATCAAGAACCGGGAAACGAAGGTTGCGAATGAAGTAACGAAGATTGCCGAAAACGAGAATCGGATAGCGAGCGCGGAAGCGGAATTGGTGAAGACACAAAGCGAAAAATCAGATTTGCGAGGCAAGTTGCAAGCGAACGAATCGCAGATTGCGGAATTGCAGAAACACATGCAAGAAATGACCCAAACGTCCGCGAACCCAAATCCAGGCGCGCCCTCGATAGCAGAGCTACAAGCCCAGCTTGATGATGCGCGGAAACAACTGGAGAGCGCAGAACACGAGAAAACCTTTATCGCCGAAAAACTGGGACCAACGCGTGAACAATCGCGCGGACCGGAGGTAATGGTGCAGCGCCGCGAGCCGAGTTTTCATCCTTCGATCCGCGGGACGGTGCTGGCGGTGAATCAAGCCTACAACTTTGTCGTGCTCAATCTCGGCAATCGCCAGGGCCTGGAGCCGAATGCCGAAATGTTAGTGCTACGAGACACCACCATCATCGGAAAAATTCGCATTTCCTCAGTTGAACCGGCGACAGCTATTGGCGATATTCTCGGAAACAGCCTGGCGCGTGGCGTTCAGGTGCAACCCGGTGATACCGTCATTTATGCTAGCTCGAATTCCTAAACGAACAATCTCTGCTTTACTGCTGTTGGCAGGTTGCATGGCCTTGGTCGCATGCGCGACAGAGAAACCGAGACCGGCGCTGGTCGATGATCCTGATGCCAAAAAAGAATCCCAGATTCCTTGGAACAAACAGGAGAAGTGGGAAACCCAAGGCCAGTTCGCGGGGATGACAGATCGCCGCTGAGCGGGAGCGAAAGACGCAGGCATTGTAAGCACAGCCATCTTGGCTGTGGGGCCAACGGGCATCTTGCCCGTTTGTTTGCACGCGGTCTCGATCAGATCCAGAACCCTGGCGGAATGGTTGCGTTCTTCGGAATCACCACAATACCGTCGCGGATGTAATAATTTTCCGCGTCGAAATTTTCCGGTTTCCCTTCTGGCGTAACCACCACTCCGTCGGCAATGCGTGCGTTTTTGTCAATGATAGCGCGATCGATTACGCAGTTGCGGCCGATGCCGATGGGAATTATCTCCGAACCGCGATCGCTATCGAGTTCGTAAAAATCAGCGCCCATCACCACGCTATTACGAATGGTCGCGCCGCTTTGAATAATGCTGCGCACCCCGATAACGCTGCGCTCGATGTGGCCATCGGATATGATGCAGCCGTCGGAAATGATGGCCTGGCGCAGGCTCGCGCCGTTGATCTTGCTCCCGGGGAGAAACCGGGGATGAGAGTAAATCGGCGCGTCGGATTCGAAAAAACTGTAAGCCGGAACTAAGTCGGTGAGATCGAGATTGGCTTCGTAAAAGGCGCGAATCGTTCCGATATCTTCCCAGTAGCCGTCGAAAATGTAGGCGCTGACATTACGCGTTTGGATCGCAGCCGGAATGACGTGCTTGCCAAAATCAAACAGATCGTTGTTGAGACATTCGATCAGCACGTTCCGGTTGAAGATGTAAATACCCATCGATGCTTGAAACAATTCCTCGTCCTCTCCGTGCCCGATGGCTGCCAGTAAGGCGCGGTCCATTTTCAACGCATCGAGCACTTTCGCCTCCTTCGGTTTCTCGACAAATCGCGTGATACGCCGGTCTTCGCCGCTAGACATGATTCCGAACTCCGCCGCCTGATCGCGCTTCACCGGTTTGGTGGTGAGTGTGATCTCTGCGCCGGAACGAATGTGCTGATGCAAAAGCGAGCGAAAATCCATCCGGTAAAGCTGGTCGCCGCTGAGAATCAAATAAAACTCGAACGGTCGTTCGAGGAAGTAACGCATGTTTTGCCGCACGGCGTCGGCGGTTCCTTGGTACCATTGCGACCCTTCGGGCGTTTGTTGGGCCGCCAGAATATCGACAAAGCTCCGGGAGAAATTGTCGAACTTGTAGCTCGCCTGAATGTGGCGATGCAGTGACATGGTATTGAATTGCGTGAGCAAATAGATCGAGCGCAGGCCGGAGTTCAGGCAATTACTGATCGGGATATCGACCAACCGATATTTTCCACCGAGTGGCACGGCCGGTTTTGCGCGGTCTTTGGTTAATGGGAAGAGTCGCGTGCCCGCTCCGCCACCCATGATGATGGCGAGAGTGCGCTGGGTCGTGCCGGGCGGAAGCGCAGGGGCTTGCATCGCGCTAATGTGATCGCAAACCGGATTTGCTGCTCGCAAAATTTTTGAAGGAACGGCGCCTTCCCAGTCGCCAACTTTAGTCAACGGCGATCTGCTAGCGTTATCTCGAGCCGGACTGGCATTTTCGCTCGAGATGGCAGGGCGCTATGGGCCGGAAATATGCTATAATCTTCCTCCTAAAATTATGTGTGGAATTGTCGGATATGTCGGACGCGCGGAAGCGGCGCCTATCCTTCTCGATGGTCTACGTCGCCTCGAATATCGCGGTTACGATTCCGCTGGCGTCGCGATCGTAAATGGCAAGCAGATCGAGACGCGGAAATGCGCCGGACGAATCGCGAATCTTGCCAAGTTAATGACCGAGAAACCGCCCTCGGGGCAGTACGGCATCAGCCACACTCGCTGGGCCACCCACGGAAAAGTGACCGACGAAAATGCGCATCCGCATTTTGACCAGAGCGGAAAAATTGCGCTGGTGCACAACGGCGTGATTGAAAATTACGCCGCGCTGCGCGAGCAACTCGAGCGCGAAGGCGGCCACCAGTTCACTTCCGACACCGATACTGAAGTGCTGGCGCATTTAATCGGCAGCATTTATGAGCAAATTGACGGCGCCGATTCCAAAGCTCGCCTGGTCAATGCTACCCGTGCCGCGCTTAAACAAGTGATCGGCACCTACGGCATCGCGCTCGTTCATTCCGACATCAAAGAATTCATGATTGGTGCGCGGCGCGGTTCGCCCCTCGTCCTCGGCGTCGGTAAAGATGAGAATTTTCTCGCCAGCGACGTGAGCGCGATCGTCGCTCACACCCGCGACGCCGTTTATCTTAACGATTTCGATATCGTTGCGGTCTCGCGCGATAAATTCGAAATCAGCTCGGTCGCGGGCGAGTCCGGCAATTACCAAATCAGCAAGGTCGAGTTTGGGGCGGAAGACGTCAGCAAGGGAGACTTTCCCCATTACATGCTCAAAGAAATCTTTGAGCAGCCGAACTCGGTGCGCGATGCCATGCGCGGACGGCTCAACACCGAAGAATGCACGGCTAAACTCGGCGGATTAAACATGACAGCGGGGGAATTGCGCGATGTCTCCCGCGTCGTGTTAACTGGGTGTGGGACGGCATTGCACGCCGCGCTGGTCGGGGAATATCTCATCGAACAGCTGGCGAACATTCCGGTAGAAGTGGAATACGCCAGCGAGTTCCGCCATCGCAACACCCCGATGAGCGGCAATACCCTCGTTTTCGCCATTAGCCAAAGCGGCGAAACCGCTGACACACTCGGTGCGTTGCGCGAAAGCCAGCGCAAAGGATTTCGCACTCTCGGCATCTGCAATAACGTTGCCAGCACCATCGCGCGCGAAAGTGATGGCGGGGTTTACATGCACGCCGGGCCGGAGATCGGCGTCGCAGCCACCAAATCATTTACCTCGCAGGTCACAATTCTGGCATTAATCGGACTGCTACTGGGGCGAATGCGGCATCTTTCCTCTTCACAGGGATCGCGCATAATAGAAGCACTCGAAGCCTTGCCCGAACAGATCGAATCGGTGCTGAAGTTGAGCGAGCAAATTCGTTCGATTGCGAAGAAATATGTCGAGGCCGAGGGAATGTTGTTCTTCGGCCGGCAATTTAATTTTCCTGTCGCGTTGGAGGGTGCCCTGAAGATGAAAGAGATCACTTATCTCTTTGCTGAAGGCCATCCGAGCGCGGAACTGAAGCACGGTATCATCGCCTTGGTGCGACCGGATTTGCCTTCGATTTTCGTCGCGCCCGATGATGCGGTGTTTTGCAAAAATCGGAATAACATTGAGCAGGTCAAGGCGCGCAAAGGACCAATAATCGTGCTGACCAGCGGCGACGGCGCAAAACAGTTAAAGGGGATCGCGAACGATATCATCGAGATCCCCCGTGCTCCCGAGTTCGCAACGCCGGTTCTGACAGCGATCCCGCTCCAGTTATTTGCCTACCATGTTGCCGTTGAATTGGGTTGCGACGTCGACAAACCGCGGAATCTCGCCAAGAGCGTAACGGTAGAATAAGGCGGCCGGAACATAGGAATTTTTGCCTGTGCACCCAGCGGGCTTTCAGCCTGCGGAATCGAAGAAATGGCGGCAGTCGCGGCCACTGTGTTGCTACCCGGAAAGAATTGGCTCAGATCATTCACGGGTGTTCCGACCGGCGTTTCGCGAACGATCTCCTGCCCCCATTCCCAAGACACCCGCGATCTGTGTTCTTTCTCCTCGATTAAGGTCAGAGCATTTGGCCGCTTCGCCCCGCCCTTAGTTATTTGCCCTTGGAATCGTCTTTGGGTTTCTTCCCTTCGCCGGGGCGATAGTCTTCCTGCTCGGCGGCGGCAAAAGCTTTCTCCAGGCCGACCATGTCTTCGCCCGGGCGCAGAGTATCGAAGGCTTCGGATTCTTTGCGCAGTTCTTCTTCGGAATAGTTCGCTGCCTTGATCGATAGACCGATCCTGCGTTCAATCTTATCTACCTTGATCACGCGCGCTTCTACTTCCTGCCCCACCTTTAGGACATCTTTAACTTTTGCGACGTGATTCTCGCTTAACTGGGAAATATGAACAAGTCCATCGATGTCGTCTTGTAGTTGAACGAACGCACCGAAGCTCGCCAGTTTTGTTACCTTGCCTTTAACCAAATCTCCGATCTTATATTTTTGATCAATGTTCTTCCAGGGATCCTCGCTCAGTTGTTTGATACCGAGACTGATTCGCTGGTTGACCTTGTCGATGTCAATGACGACGGCTTCTACTTCGTCGTTCTTCTTAAATACTTCGCTGGGATGATTGATCTTTCGGGTCCAGCTTAGATCGGAAACATGAATCATACCGTCAATGCCGTCGGCTAGTTCCACGAAAGCCCCGTAAGCGGTCATGTTGCGAATGTGCCCTTTAACCCGACTACCGATCTCGAACTTCTTCTCAATTTCGTCCCACGGATTGGGTTCGAGTTGGCGCAGGCCGAGCGAAATTTTCTGTTCCTCCTTGTTTACCCCCAGCACGACGGCTTCAACTTCCTGACCCACACTTAAAATATCCGACGGCCGCATGATTCGTTTCGTCCAGGAAAGTTCCGAGACATGGATCAATCCTTCCACACCTTCCTCCAATTCCACAAATGCACCGTAAGGAACAAGGTTCGTGATCTTGCCTTTGACCTTCTGGCCGGCCGGGAAACGTTCTTCGATCTGGTCCCACGGATTCCTTTGCGTCTGCTTTAGTCCAAGCGAGACGCGCTCCTTTTCCTTGTTGATATCGAGAACAACGACTTCGAGCTGCTGACCTACTTTGACCATCTCGCTCGGATGACCGAGCCGGCCCCAGGTCATGTCGGTAATGTGAAGGAGCCCATCCATGCCGTCGAGGTCGATGAAAGCGCCGAAATCGGTCAGGTTCTTCACCGTGCCGATCACGCGATCGCCCACATTCACGCTTTCGAGGAACTTCTGCCGCTTCTCGCTTCGTTCCTGTTCAATGATTTCGCGCCGGCTTAAAACGACATTGCGACGGTCATCATTAATCTTAACGATTTTGAAATCGTAGGTGTTGCCGACGAACTGCTGCAAATCTTTCGGCGGCACGATATCGATCTGCGACGCCGGCAAAAATGCTTCCACTCCGATGTTCACCATCAGCCCGCCTTTAACCACAGACTTCACTTTGCCTTTGATCAGACCATCGCCCTGAAAAACGCTGGCGATTTTGTTCCAATTCTGGCGATACGCGGCCTTTTCTTTGGAAAGTACGACCATCCCCTCGTCGTTTTCGAGACGCTCTAGCAACACGTCCACTTCATCGCCGACTTCCAGGCTATCGATGTTCTCGAACTCGGCTGAAGGGATCACGCCCTCCGATTTGTAACCGATGTCCACCAGCACTTCGCGGGGACGAATTTCCAGCACGCGACCTTTGACGATGCTGCCTTCGCGAAAGTCGCGGAACGATTTCGCCAATAAATCCTGCATTTGAGCCATAAATTAAAACTGCCTCCTTGGAGCAATAAACAGCGGCGCTTTTTCAGCGTCGATCCGTCGCCGGTACGCAATGCTCGGACCGAAAACGGGAGAGCATATTAGGCGTTCTCCGGGGGGCGGTCAACTTTCCTCCCGGAGAGCACACGCAACGCCAGTCCGGTGCCACTTGCCGGCAACATAGACCGCGAAAATACCACTCAGCGCGATCGAAAATAATCGTCCCGATTAGGGAAGTCCGCTTAAGCGACATTTGGCTCGCCTCCGCTCCATTGAGTTGCCCACACTCACGCGAGCTAAGCGAACGGTTCACAATGAGGACGAGTCTGATCAAGCGATGAGTAAGCGGCGCGCGAGCATTGCTTTCGCCCTTTTAATTGCCGGGAATGTTTTCGCTCAAGATGTGGTGCCTGCCACGCTAGCTTCACCGCCTCCCGAGCAGGCTGGCGCAACGGCAGAAGCCGAGCGTGTCATAGTTACCGGCTCAAATATTCCCACTGCCGAAGAAGTAGGGCCGAATCCGGTGGATACCTATCGCACAGAAGACATCGAGAGATTAGGCGTGCGCAACACAACTGACCTGCTTAACAAGCTGCCGCAGGAAATGGGCGCGACCATCAACCAGAACATCGCCAATGGCGGTGATGGCGCTGTCATTCCCAATCTGCGCGGCTTGCTACCTAAGGAGACTCTCGTTCTCATCGATGGAAAGCGTGTCGCGATAATTGGGAGTGGCGGGACTTTGAATGGCGGGACCGGGGGCGCTGCACCCCGCACTAGCGGAGTGGACATTAATCTCATTCCCTTTCCAATGATTGATCACATCGACATCTTGAAGGATGGGGCTTCGGCGGTTTACGGGAGTGATGCGGTGGCGGGTGTGTTCAATATCTTTTTGAAACACAAATTCCGTGGTCTGGAGATCGGAGGCAGTATTGGCAATACGAATCTGGGCTCCTCCAATGACGCACGCGAGCTCGAGACGTGGATGATTGCCGGAACGGGGGATGACAAGACCGATATCGTGATTATTGCCGATGCCTACGATCGGGCCGCAATCTACAGTCGCGACCGCAACATTAGCAGTAACGCGAACCAAGATGCGTGGGGCGGATTTGATAATCGCAGTCCCAATCTTCCCGGCAGGGTGAATGTAATAGCTAATGGACAACTGAACTTCTACCAGTTGCTCCCAGGTGTAATCACTCCCACCCCACACGCGTTTCCGAACGTCGCGGCGAGTCCGCAATACATCAATATTTTTAGTTCAGCGGTTCCAAAAGGTCTTAGTTATCCGGATGGCAACTTCCAATTCTACAACTTCGCGGCTTTGACGCCATCGATTCCGGCGGCGGATCGTCAGAGCTTCTATGGCTCTTTCACGCGCGATATTTGTGACAAGTACTTAGAGGTATTTGCGGACTTCAAATATACCCGCTCATTTTTTGATGCCGCCCTGGCGGCTACTCCGTTCGACCCGGATGCGTTCAAGCAATCGAACGGCGATACCTTCAGTCCTGCCGGGATCAGCGTGCCAATCCAAAATCCGTTTAATCCCTTCACGGTCGCAGATGCGACTTTGCCCGATGGCACGCCGGTGAGCACCGGGGTTCGCTTTCGCGGCATTAACGACGCAGCCGTCAGAACATCCAAAAACACGTTCCACGACATGCTGTTTGATGCCGGAGTTCGCGGCCAGATGGGAGAGTTTGGAGATTACTTCAAGAATTGGAATTGGGAATTGGGTTTCCGCTATTCCCGCAACGAGGAGGAAAACCTCACCGGCGGCGTTGTTAGCCGGGCTGGCTTACGCGCAGCGCTGCTGGATACGGATCCGGCCACAGCGTTTAACCCGTTCCTTGGATTCCAGGGTAAGAACACCGAGGCGGCAATAAGCCGGGTCTACGTTACGCTCCATGCCACCGGCCAGTTTGAGTTGCCATTGGCTTATTTCCATCTCGATGGGGATCTGTTCAATCTTCCCGCCGGGCCAGTCTCCTTTGCGGCCGGGCTCGATTACCACGGGGAAAGGTGGAGGAGCGATCCAGACTCGGAGAACACCAGTTTTGACACAATTGGTTCCCAGGATTTCCAAGCCTCAAAGGTGAACCGCGACGTTTGGTCAACTTATCAGGAAGTGCGGATTCCAATCGCCAGCCCGGCGTGGGAGTTGCCGGGAGCGTACAGTCTCGAGTTCGACATCGCTGAACGCGAAGAATGGTACAGCCAGAATACATCTGCGACGACTGCTCCTTCGGTTTTGCCTGAGGAACACTCCCGGTTTGATGCGCAGAAGCCGAAGTTCTCCATTCGCTGGCAGCCGCTTGACCCCAAGTCGATTGGCGTGCTCACCTTGCGTGGCACTTACAGCGAAGCCTTTCATGCGCCGACATTACCCGACCTTACCCCGGCAGGGACCGAGGGTTTCGCGTCGGTTCCCGATGATGCTCGCGATCCAAAGAATTTGACCCAGCCCGGCACCAGGATCCGGGTAATCACCCAGGGAAACCCGCTCCTGAAGCCGGAGGTTGCCTATGAATGGTCTTACGGAGTCGTCTACGGCCCGAAATGGATCAAAGGTCTTACCCTGAGCGCTGATTTTTGGCATATCGACCTTCGATCGATTGCGTCCACCGTCGACCCGCAATTCATTATCGATCATGAAAGCAGCTTTCCGGGGGAGGTGATTCGTAATCCGATGGCCGGAACTCCGATGTTTCCCGATCCAATCACGGAGGTCATCAATCCCAGTTTAAACCTCACACGCGCGGTGGTGGAAGGTCTTGATTACGAAGCGATCTATATTCTGAATTCATCGACCTTTGGCCGTGGTGATTTTGGCAGGCTTACCTTCACCCTTAACGGGACTTATCTATCCCGCTTTGAGTTTCAGGCGAGTCCCGACACTCACCGCTTTGGGCTCTCAGGTGGGTTTCCGGTTGGATTGAACTTCAGCGGATCGATGCCGCATACTCGAGCCTTTGCCAGTGCGTTCTGGGACGGGCCGGTTGACACCTGGCTCGCCGGCTTCGATGTCGGCGGGACAGTTCACTACACCGGCCAGTATCAGGATGATAATATCGACCTAGTCGGTCGCGGCTCGAAGCCGCGCAAAATACGGGAGTGGACCACGCTCGACCTGATCGCTTCTTATACGTTTAAGTTACCGGTGCCGGTAGCTCAGCAAGAAGTAGCCGGTTACGCGAAGGATGGCGGTAAGAATGTGAAGATGCACGATGGTAAGGAGAAAAGTGTCGCGCCCATCTCTACCGCAGAGTACAGTACATGTGGTTGGCGCGCTTGGCTAAATGACACGACTCTCACGCTTGGAATGCAAAATGTCTTCGATTCCAATCCGCCATTCGCCGGCGGAGCGTTCGAGAACGGCTACGATGAATCGCTTGCCGATATCAAAGGCCGGTTCTGGTACGTCCAGCTAAAGAAGAGATTCTAAGATAACGCTGTCGGCGTTCGATTTGGATCCTCCTTTTGGCGCCGGAACGTTTGAGAACGGCTGCGACGAACAAACCTTCGATATCAAAAGACAATTCTGGTACGTCTCCTTGAAGAAGAAGTTTTAGATTGTAGGGCAAGCGCTCCCGCTTGCCACCATTTTGCCCCGGCAGACGGGAGCGTCTGCCCTGCAATCTGCTGTTGTAACCGGGGTCGCTGACCTCGGCGCGTGTACAGAGTAGCCCTTGCTCGATATTAATTTAGCATCGCCCGCGGGAGCGGCCGATCTACCAGCGACCCCCGCTACAGAAAGCTACAGCATTGACCATCGCCTCCGCGATTGCAATTCTGCGTTATATTGAATGGCCGCCGACTCACTATCGGACTTTGATCTGGAAATTGCTCACGTCCTCTTCGTGGACGACCCGACGTAATCCATTCGGTTTGTCAGTCCGAGCGAAGTCGAGAGCTTGCCCTGAACGCAGTCGAATGGGAATCTATAGTTATTGAATGAACCGGCTTTACTTCGGCGAGCAGCGTGACGCTGCACCCAGTTGTCATTCCGAGCGAAGTCGAGGAATCTCTAGCTGTTGAATGAACCGGTTGTATTTCGGCGATAATCTCGGATGGCTTCGGAACACCACGGAGTTCCCGAACGCCAGCGTCGATCTCGTTTATCTTGACCCGCCGTTTAATTCCAATGCCGATTACAACGTCCTCTTTCGCGAAACCAGCGGCGAAGTAAGCCAGGCACAATTCCACGCCTTTACCGATACCTGGAGCTGGGCCGACGCCGCCGAGACCTACCATCAGTTCATCGACACCTGCCAAAACGTCGTCGTCGTTGAGATGATGGAAGCCTTTCACAGCTTCCTGAAAAACTCACCCATGATGGCTTATCTCGCCATGATAAACTTCTTCTTTCTAAGAGAGGCGCATCGTTCGCAAGAACGGTGCGCCTTTTCTCTTTCTTCGTTAAAACTCGATTTTTGCCGGCAAAACGGGAATGGTGTCGGCAGCAATGACAACCGAAGTCAAAAAAGAGGTCTCGCTGGAGATCGCGCATGTCCTCTTTATCGACATCGTGGGTTACTCCAAGCTCTCGATAAATGACCAGCGTGCGGCGGTGGATGAACTGACTTCAGTCGTTCGCGGCTCGGAACAATTTCAGAAGGCCGAAGCGGCCGATAAGTTAGTAAAGATTCCGGCGGGCGACGGCATGGCGCTGGTTTTTTACACCAGCTCGGAAGGGCCAGTGCAGTGTGCGACGGAAATCAGCCGCGCGCTCAAGAACCACCCCAAACTGCAATTGCGGATGGGCGTACACAGCGGTCCCATCAGCGGACTTGTTGACGTGACGGGACGGGCCAATGTCGCCGGCGCCGGGATCAATGTCGCACAACGCGTGATGGATTGCGGCGATGCTGGTCATATCCTGCTTTCGCAACGTGTCGCCGAAGATCTCGACCAATACGATCCGTGGCGGCCGTTGCTGCATGACCTTGGCGCATGTGAAGTCAAACACGGCCTGCGTGTCGGCGTGGCAAACCTTTATGGTGACGAGTTTGGCAATCCACAGCTTCCGAAAAAGTTTGAGATGCTTAAGAAGCATCGAGCTCGGTTGCGCTGGGGTGCCGTGGCAACCGCACTGCTTTTGCTCGGCGCCATAGTAGCCGCGTTCGTGATTGTTTCGCGGAGACCGACGCGCTCGAACTCAACTATAACGGACAAAAGCATCGCTGTTCTTCCTTTGGAAAACTTGAGTGAAGAAAAAGAGAACGCGTTTTTCGCCGATGGCGTCCAGGAAGAATTGCTCTCCAATCTGGCCAAGATCAAAGATCTGAAAGTGATTAGCCGCACTTCGGTCATGCAGTATAAGAGTGGGATCACGCGTAATCTCCGAGAGATTGCGCAGCAACTGGGAGTAAGCAACGTAGTGGAAGGCAGTGTGCGGCGCTCCGGAAACCATATTCGCGTTTCCGTGCAACTGATCGATGCGCTGACCGATCGCCATATCTGGGTGCAGAACTACGATCGCACGCTGGCCGATTCGCTCGCTCTTCAGGGGGAGCTCGCCACCGAGATTGCCGCCGAAGTAGGTGCGACGCTGAGTCCACAGGAAAAGGCGCGGGTGGAAGCTCGGCCAACAAAAAATACGGCTGCCTATGACGCCTATCTGCGCGGGCGCGCGCTTGCGGCCGGTTTAACCACAGATCAATCCAATCAGGAGAGCGCGGCCCGCTCATTTCAAGAGGCTGTAACTTTGGATCCCAGCTTTGCCTTGGCCTGGGCGTATCTTTCTTGTGCGCAGAGTTCAGTTTACTGGACTGGAATTGACTCAACTCCGGCCCGATTAGCGGCAGCTAAAGATGCCGCTGATCATGCTGTCGCGCTTCAGCCTACCCTGCCCGAAACGCATCTTGCGCTTGGTTATTACCGCCACTACGGAGTGCGCGATTTTAACGGAGCACTCGCAGAATTCCAGCTCGCGCAGAAAAGTCTTCCTAACGATGTTGGGGTGCTAAGGGCGATCGGCTTGATCCAGCGGCGCCTTGGCCATTGGGATGAAGCCATAGCGGTGCTGCGCCGTGTCGTCGAACTCGATCCCCGTAACATCGAGTCCGCTTCTATTCTTGCGTTTAGCTATATTAGCACGCGGCGTTTTTCCGACGCCCTGGTCGTATGTGACCACATCCTTGCCGTCGAACCGCCGAATACACAGGCTGTCAACCTCAAAACATGGTCCCTTTGGGCAATGGGAAATCCGGAGGCTGCGGACCTGGTAGTCGCGAATCCTGGTGCAAGCTTGCATCTCCGCGCCCACCAGGCTCTGAACAAGCGCCGCTATGCTGAGGCGGCAGATCTTTTTTCGAAAGCGTTGAAGGACGCACGCGGCGATGAAAAGAAGGAGATTCTGCTCGACCTTGGCCTGGCCCAGCAGCGCGCCGGCAATGTGGCGGCGTCAAAGGTGACCTATCAACAAGGAGTCCAGGAGATAACACAAGAGTTGAGCACCGTCGCTGCGGATGCGGGTCCTGCTGCACAACTGCATTCTCTTTTGGGTGTCGATTACGCCGGACTGGGCGACGCAGACTCCGCGATATCCGAAGGGAAAAAAGGTATTGCGTTGCAACCGACTTCCGAGGATCCGTTTGAAGGCCCGGAGCGCCAGGAGCAAATGGCACAAATCTACGCTTTACTTGGGAATGCTGATGAAGCGATTCCCATTCTCAAGCACCTGCTTCATACTTCCTCACCCACAGAGATTACACCGGAGCTGATGCGCATAAATCCCATTTGGGATTCGATTCGCAATGATCCGCGTTTTCAGGAACTCGTGGCGGAAAAGAAACCGTAATTAAAAAAACGAAGCGGCGCTTTCGTCTCGACGGTGGCGAACGCAGCTAGGAAAGTAGATGCTAGACCCTTCAGGCGCGATTCGCATGTCTTCCGAAGATAAACCAGATCGTCAGCTTGAGATCGCGCATGTCTTGTTTGTCGACATCGTGCGATACTCCAACTTGCCGATTAATCGGCAGAGCGAGTTACTCCAGCAATTGAATCAAATAGTTCGTGCCACGGAACAATTCCGTCGTGCCGAAGCGGCTGATAAACTGGTGCGTTTGCCGACCGGTGACGGGATGGCGCTGGCTTTCTTTACCAGTCCCGACGCCCCGGTGAAATGCGCCATCGAAATCAGCAAAGCTGTAGGGCAGGCGCTCCCGTTTGCCGGGGAAGAATGGCAGCAAGCGGGAGCGCTCGCCCTACAACTCCGGATGGGGATCAACAGCGGTCCAGTCAGCGGTGTGACCGATGTGAATGATAGATCGAATGTCGCTGGGGCTGGCATTAACATGGCGCAGCGAGTGATGGATTGTGGTGATACCGGTCACATCCTTCTCGCTAAGCGCGTCGCGGATGACCTGGGCCAGTATGAGGAGTGGCAACCATACCTGCATGAACTAGGAGCTGTCGAAGTTAAACACGGCGTCCGCGTTGAAGTAGTCAACTTCTACGATGATGAAGTTGGCAATCCTGAGCTACCAAAAAAAATAAAGCGCGCCCGGGAGGAACAAAGCGCGCTCGATCATCGCGCTTCCAGGATCGCTACACGCAAACGGTCGCTGATAATCGGCATACCCTTACTGGTAGTTGCCGGAATTACTGGTACCTGGCTTCTATCTCATCGGGTGGCTCCGAAATCCAGCGCAATCGCTGTATCCATTCCTGACAAAAGCATTGCCGTTCTTCCGCTGGACAATCTGAGTGAGGAAAAAGCGAACGCTTTCTTTGCTGATGGAATTCAGGAAGAGTTGCTCTCTAGTCTGGCCAAGATCAAGGATCTGAAGGTGATCAGTCGCACGTCTGTGATGCAGTATAAGACTGGCATTACCCGCAATCTCAAAGAAATTGCGCAGCAACTCGGTGTCAGCAATGTCATCGAGGGAAGTGTACGTCGGTCTGGGAACCATATTCGCGTTTCGGTACAACTGATCGATGCGTTAACGGATCGCCACATCTGGGTTCAAGACTACGATCGCACCATGGCCGATTCACTTGCCTTGCAGGGTGAGTTGGCGACGGAGATTGCGGCGGGTGTAGGCGCCACGTTGAGTCCGCAGGAAAAAGCGCGGGTAGAGGCCAAGCCGACGAACAATACCGCCGCCTACGATGCCTATCTGCGTGGTCGCGCATTTGCAGCTGGCTCCCCGTTTGATAAGCCTACCGTGGACGGTGCGATCCATTCCTATCAAGAGGCAGTGAAGTTGGAACCCACTTTTGTACTGGCTTGGGCACGTCTCTCCAGTGTGCAGAGTAATAGTTACTGGTTAGGACTCGATCCAAGCCCGGCGCGGCTGGCGGCGGCCAAGGATTCCCTCGATCATGCGCTCGCGCTCGACGCAAACCTGCCGGAAACTCATCTTGCTCTTGGTTATTACCGCTATTACGGAGAGCGTGATTTCAACGGGGCGTTAGCGGAGTTCCAGCTAGCTGAGAAGAACCTTCCTAACAATGTTGACGTCCTGGCGGCGATGGGCCTGATCCAACGGCGACTTGGGCATTGGGATGAAGCGATCGCGGCGCTGCGCCGCACCGTCGAACTTGATCCGCGTAACATCACCTTCGCTTCTGCTCTTGCGCTAACCTATGTGGCTGTCCGCCATTTTTCGGACGCGCTGGTCATAGCGGACCACATCCTCACCGTCGACCCGACGAATGCATCGGGCATTGGGATCAAGACATTTAATCTTTTGGCGATGGGAGACCTCGAAGCGGCAGAAGCCATGGTTGCGAATCCGCATACTGACGTGGAGGCCCGCGGCTACTACGCTATGATTAAGAGGCGTTACGCCGAGGTCGTAGATATTCTGGGGAAAGGGTTGAATGACAAGTCGGACCGAGAGAAGGCGGGGCTTTTTCTTGATATTGGCCTGGCTCAGCAGCGCGCCGGTAACGTGGCCGCCGCGAGAGCCGCCTATCAACAAGCAGCGCAGGAATTCCAACGGGAACTTGGGAAAGCAGCACCAGATGCTGGTCCGGCGGCGGAACTGCATTCTAATTTGGGCGTCGCCTACGCAGGCCTGGGCGACGCAGCCTCAGCTGTGGCCGAAGGACAAAAAGGCATGGTCATGCAGCCCAGCTCCGAGGATCCATTTGAAGGTCCCGGCAGAGAGGCGGCCATGGCTAAGATCTACGCTTTGTTGGGCGACGCCGACCATGCTATTCCCATTCTAAAACGGCTGGTGCAAACCTCCGCACCCACCGAGATTGTCCCGGCACTTCTGCGCCTTGACCCGATCTGGGATTCGATCCGTAACGATCCTCGCTTTCAGGAACTCGTTACGGAAAAGAAACCGTGAAAACGAAAGAAGTTCTTCGCGGAATTCAGTGATCAATCTGCCAGCGACAGTGGTAGTCAGAGTTTAACCGACGATCGGGACGGCCGATCTCTCCCGCTGTGTCGTAACTATTGCGGTCGAGGCGGCACGCCTGCCACTACGGTTAAAACAACAAGCCGCCACGCGATGAAGCGTGACGGCTGCTTGCGAAATACTGCAGTGACCCGTTCCCGTTAAGGTTCGCATAAGCACCTGTGCCACCTACAATCTCCCACCTTCCCTTAGGTGGGGAAGTGGCAAATTGACATTGCTGATCAATAACGATGGTTCCATTTGATGCTATCAACGTAACCACGCAATGAGCTCTTACACCATTAAAGGGATTAAGGTCAACGTGCATTGTAGCAGGCCCTGAAATTGTAAGGGCCCCGGTTGTGGTAAAGGTTCCCGATACATTGGGAAAATTCGAAAAATCAAATGTAGCAGTGATGGTAACCGGTATGGGCGTGGAAGCCGACGCGGAGGGCACCGAGCCCATCGTGAAGAAGGCAATCACGCACAGTACGATTGCCGCAGAAAGAATTTTGTTATGTCGCATAATTAATATCCTTTGTTGATGTGGAACTTTTTCTTTTTGTTGTTTTGGCCTTCTTTGGCTTCTCACCATGAGAAGTCACTTCTGGCTGTTCACTGATGTACTGCGCGAGATTTGGCCGGGTGTTACGCGGAAAGTTGGGAAAACCGCGGATGACACGGATGTCACGGATCAGTTCTTGGCTGGCGTCTGACACAGAGGCCCTACAATTTCGACGCTTTATTCGGCGCGCCTCCTTGGACTTCACTCAGGACAGCAGGACAAGCCCGGGTCGCGCGCCCTACCAGTCCTTCTGAATCGCTTCCCTATCTGCGTTATCCGTGTAATCCGTGGTGAAACTTATTTTGGCGCGAGGGAGGCGACGATTTTTTCGAAGCGCGGGTCGCCACGCAGCGGATCCCAAAACGGCAGTAGTTTTAATTGACCATAACTAACGGTGCTCGGAGGACGGACCGCAATGGCCAATCGTTCGCAGGCGAGATCTTTATCGCCGACCCACGCAGCGATCATCGCCAAGTATTCAATCATGAGCTTACCAATGATCGCATCTTTTTCGACAGGCAGAAGTTCGACCGCGCGTCGCCCTTCGTGCAACGCGTCCTCTTTCCGGCCAAGACCGGCGTCAATCAAACCCAGCACGCACAACGGCGGCCCGTAATCTGGTTGAGCACCGACAATTTTCTCCTGCTCGGCGCGGGCTGCGGTGAATGCGGCGCAGGCTTTGGCTTCGTCTTTTGCCATGCGGGCCAAAACGCCTTCGATTAGCGGGCGATTTAAGTGAACATCATAATCGCTCACGGGAATGTTCCCGAATGTATTCAACGCATTCTTTGCCGCTGCGGCATCGCGCTCAGCTAACGCGCAGTTCATCCAGTCGTAGGCGACATTCGGCAGGCTGTCGGGACTAGTGGCTCGGATGGAATTGATTGTTCGATGCAATGGTTCCGTATCGGCTTTCCAATGGAATTGGAGGGCCGCAAGCGCGACTCTCGTATTGACATCGTTCGGCTCGATAGCCACCGCGCGGTCTAGAACTGATGTTTC
>QHRJ01000042.1:0-4261 GCA_003220075.1 Verrucomicrobiota bacterium | reverse complement strand
TATGCCCGATAAAGGTTTTGTGCGCGTGTAAGATGCGCTTCACCTGCATCTGGACGAAGCCGAAACGCCGCCTGGATCGCCGCTTCGGCTGACGCCAGGCGTGCAGGAGTATGGTCGTGACCATAAAAGTAAAGCAGATCGTGGGTCTGGGCGAGTTGGCAATAGGCTTGGAAAAACGAGGGGTCATGTGCGATGGCTTGGCTAAGCAAATCGGCTGCCTGGAGCAACTTCGCTTTCGCGTTACTTCGAAAGTTTGGCAGAAGAAGAAGTCTAGCGCGCGTATAGAGATCGTAGGCAACAAGGTCTTTGGTCGGCCACTCTTGCATGGCCACCTTTTCGCGAGCTGAAACTTTGGCTCTAAGTCGATTTGCGATTGATTGAGCCACTTCCGTTTCAATGGCGAATACATCATTCAAATCTCGCTCATATTCCTCGGCCCAGATGCCCGCGTCGGTATGAGTGTCTACTAACTGCGCATTTATATGGACCTTCCCGCCAAAACGCCGCACCGTTCCCTCCAGCACATGGGAGACACGCAGCGCAGTGCCGATCTGGCGCACATCCTGTTTACCGCGATATTGCATGACGCTGGTGCGGCTGATCACCTTCAGGTCGGCGATTTTCGCCAGTTTGATCAAAATGTCGTCCTGGACGCCGTCAGCAAAGAACGCGTGCTCTTTCTCGTCACTTAAATTTTCAAACGGTAAGACGGCGATCCCAGTTGTTTCCGGCTGCCGGATAAATTCAGTTTTCCAAATGATCCAGCCGGCGGCCGCTGCCAAAGCAACCAGAGACGCTGCTAAAAGCGCGCTGGTTGGGTTTCGCCGCACCCACTTTCTGCCACGGGTGATGAGTCCAGTGTGCCGCGCCAGAATCGGCTCGTGCTTTAGCCAACGTTCAAGATCTTCAGCCAGCGCGAGAGCGGAAGAATAGCGGCGCTTTGGGTCTTTCTCGAGACACTTAAGGCAAATCGTTGACAGGTCGCGATCAACCTTCGGACTCCAAAGGCGCGGTTGCCGCGGCTCGGTATCCAGCACTAATCGAATCGTTTCGTAGGTTGTTCCTCCAGCAAAAGGAGGATGGCCGGTCAGTAGTTGATAGAATACGGCGCCAAGTCCGTAAACGTCAGTTGCGGCGGTGAGCTGTGCGTTATTACCGACAGCTTGTTCTGGCGCCATGTAACTAGGCGTGCCCAGCACTTCCATCGTGCGCGTGACCGTACTCTCCGTCTCGACCAATCTCGCAAGACCAAAATCGGTAAGGTGTGGTTCACCTTTTTGATCAAGCAGGATGTTCCCCGGTTTAATGTCGCGATGAAGAATGCGATGCTCGTGTGCGTAATGAACAATGCGCGCCACTTTGGCGATTAGTTCAACGGCGCGCCGGATTGTCATTGGTTCGCGCCTTACCACTTCGTCGAGCTGGCCGCCTTCGATAAATTTCATGCTGAAATAGCAGGAGCCATCGCGCTCGCCAACTTCGTGAATTGGAACGATGCCGGGATGCTCTAAACTGGCTGCAGCTTCGGCTTCCAGGCGGAAACGTTTAAGGTGTGCTTGGGTAGCCCAATGTCCCAGACCAATTACTTTGAGAGCTACTGTGCGGTTTAGACTTTTCTGCCGGGCGCGATACACGACACCCTGACCGCCGCGACCGATCTCCTCCAGCAATTCGTAGTCACCAAAGTTGGCCAGCGTCTTTGGCGGACGTGGAGCCTTCCTAACATGAGGCGCAGCATTCGCACCAGCGCGTGCCGTAGCCGGCATCGATGACGCCGGTCGGCCGGGGTCAGCAACCCCGGCTACAGTTGAGCCCGCGAGGAGATCAAGCCCTGTCTCAAACAGGCAAGCGGTGCAAAGTCCTTCTGGAGTGTCGGCGAAGATTTCCGCACCGCACTTTCGACAAACTCTGAGTACGCCGCTCATTGAGACACGAATTTCACGAATTTGCACGAATCGACTTCCCAGAATTGAGGCGCCAGTTTCACCAATTGAGACCAACGGATCGACATTAGTGAGCATTCGTGTAATTCGTGTCTTCGTCATCGCGATTCGTGATAATTCGTGCAATTCGTGTCTCTTCTCCTCGTTCGTGTCTATAAAATGACCCGTTTCCATTTCGAGGCGGCCAGATAGTTCAACACTTGTTTGATGTGCGAGTCGGTCAGTTTTTCGACGGCTTTGGCTTCAAAGAGAACTTTATCCCAGACAACAAAGTCCGCGTAATAATAGTGAGGCAGGATAACTCCTTTGTATGTGATTTCGTAATTTTTCTCGCGCCAAAACGGAATTCCAGCGCGACTCAGCTCAATGACTAGAGCGTCCTTGTAGATCACTTCGTCGTGGCCTTTTCCTAACTCGCGATGGATTTCCATGCAAAGACCCACCAGTTGAAAAATTTCTTCCTTGTAAAGCAGCTCAGACACGAATTAGAGGAGTTACGGCGACTCTATGACTGAGACACGGATTTCACGAATTCACACCAATTGGTCGCACTCATTGCCTCAGAACTTCGTGATAATTCGTGTAATTCGTGTCTTTACGCTCGCAACACAGCGATCAAATGGCGCAGCTCATCTTCGATATCGCTGGCAATGGCAACAGTATGACCGATCTCCTCTCGCAACAAGACCTGGTAACGATGGCGAAATCGATAGAGGGCTTGCCGGACCGCATTCTCAGTCATACCCAAGCGCGCAGCGATCTCCGCCCGCGACGGCGCTCCCGGTTCGTCCGGCAGCAATTGTTTCAGCCAATCAAATAACGCGGCATTGCCCGCGGTGCGGTATTCGTCCTTTAATCGCCGCAACACCTGCTCCATGAGGACCGAGGCCCAGCGGCGCTCATAAAGGCGATCGGCGCTGAGAGGATCTGCCGGTTCCATCTCAGTTCGCTCGGTCGCGCTCAGTCCATCCAGCGCCACCAGCCGTTGTCCTTTGCCGCGCTTGACCGCCATCGCGCGACGCTGTTCGCTGGCGAGGAAATGTTTCACTGATGTGAGCAGGTAAGAACGCAGGCGTCCTTTCTCTCTGCGAACGGCATCCAGGTCGCGGCGTTCCAGCAGCAGCGCGAAAAAGCCTTGGGTAAAGTCTTCTGCTTCCTCGATTCCGACACCCTGTCGCCTGATGAAGGTATACACAGGTCGCCAATAAGTGCGGCAAAGTTTTTCTAGCGCATCCTGTGCTGCGGGCGACTCGCCCCGCGCCTCAAGTACCACGCTCCAGTGAGTGGTCGCAAATACGGCCGCTCCGTTTTCCCGCCTCAGGCCGGTTGGGCTCCCACTTCCTGAAGCACCACCATCGTCAGCAGACACAGCTGCAATCCAAGTGGAAAGTCACCCGAAAATCAAGATTGCATCGGGGCACGCGCGAATCCAAATCGAGCCCACACACAGCCAGCCTAAAGCAGAAGCCCGTGCAATTTAAATTTCTTGGCAAAGGCCCGGAGCAAAGTCGAACAAAGGCAACGGAGTTGCACTCGCCCTATTCTATTAATGCGCCTCTTCTAACAAGAATTTATCCGGAACGCTCCTGCGCTGTAGCGGCAGCCGTGCCGACTGCTTACTGTCGAGGCGGGCGTTAACAGTCTGTTGTTATCGCGGCGTCATCAACGGCTCCTGCACGGCGCTTACTTCAGAAATTTGGAAATTCGTGGATTGGAGGAATGTCACGGATCCGTTCCTCCCTTGGCGCCTGGCACAGACCAGGCCGGGGTTTGGCGCGGATGGAACGCACCAAATCCCATGATCGATCAGAGCTCGAACCTGGTGCCAGCAGTCTCAGCACATACAGTTGCAAGTAAGACGCCGTTTGGGGCATAGACCTTGACGGTTGCGGACCCCGTATTGGCGTTTTCTGTCGAATCCACGGTTGTTTCCCCCGCAATGATCGTCCAGCCCGTAAAGACGTTTAGGGAATTAAACGTGAAGAATTTGAAGCGAAACGCATAGTTATTGTTAGTGGTATGGCGCCAAACACCTTCTCCAGGCGTCTTCAGAGCCTGCGGTGTCCCTCCGTTCGACTCCACCACCGTGCCTCCCGCCGCGTATTCTATTAGTGACGGGAAGCTCCTTATCACGTGACCCGCGCAATCGGTCAGAGTTATCTGCATCTCCCAGGTCCCTCGAAGTGTTCCGCCTTGCGTCCCCTGTCCGGACGCCGTTGCGGCAACCATGGCGAGTGACGCACAGGCGACCACTAAGGAAGCCATTATGCTCTTAATTAATTTTGTTTTCATAAGTGTTATTTCCTTTCGTTGTTTTG
>QHRJ01000351.1 GCA_003220075.1 Verrucomicrobiota bacterium | reverse complement strand
AATACGTGGGCCTGTGGGATTGTTTACTCGGTGGGGCGAGTCAACTTTCTGTTCGACAAGAGTCAGACGCCGCACATGCGGGCAGACGAGTTGTGCCCACACTTCGGCCTCAGCCCGAAAACGGGCTCGGCGAAATCGACGGCGATCATGGAGTTGTTGAAGATCGGGCCGATGGACCCAAATTGGACACTTCCAAGCCGACTGGCAGATAACCCAATGGCTTGGCTAATCCAAGTGAACGGTCTTATCGTGGATGCCCGGCAGGCACCGCGGGAGGTTCAAGAGGAAGCATTTCGGCGTGGGATGATTCCGTATCTGCCATGAGCACTTTTTCCAGGTGCATGTGACAAAAATGCTCGAAATCCTGTGAGAGTTTTTATCCGTTTGTGCAAACGTACCCAAAATATCGATCCGTAACATAATAAACAGACACATATCGCAGCTAACGCTGCTATAAATCGGAACAGAAGTTATTGCAATGTCTGGATATCAGTGCACGGCTCTATAATAGGTGATCATTGACGCTTCACGAAGAGGAGTTGCCAATGACCGCCACCTTTATAGAACATTTTTCCGATCTGAAAGACCCGCGCGACGACAAGAACAAGAAACACCAACTCATGGATATCCTATTTCTGGTGATTGCGGCTGTTATCAGTGGCGCGGAGGGCTGGGAGGCCATTGAAACCTTTGGGCAAGAGAAGCTCAGTTGGCTGCGGAAGTACTTTCCGTTTGCCAATGGCGTGCCCTCGCATGACTGCATCCGGATGGTCCTGATCAGTCTCTCGCCCAAGGCCCTGCAAGGGGGTTTTGCGCGGTGGATGCAGGCCGTGGTCGAGGTGGCCAAGGGCGAGGTAGTGGCGCTTGACGGCAAGACGCTCCGCCGCTCCTTCGACCGCGCGGAGGGGCTGGGGGCGATTCACATGGTCAGTGCCTGGGCCAAGCGCAACGGGGTAAGCCTGGGGCAGGTGAAGACCGATGAGAAATCCAATGAGATCACGGCGATCCCGGTGCTATTGGGGCTTTTGGAGCTACGCGGCTGTATCGTGACCATTGATGCGATGGGCTGCCAGCGGGAGATTGCCGAGAGGATCCGGGAGCAAGGAGCGGACTATGTGTTGGCGGTGAAGGCGAACCAGAAGGAGTTGCATGAAGCCATCGAGGATTACTTCGAGACGGCGCAACAGGCGGGCTATCGCGCTGTCCCGCTGGAGCGGTGGGAGGAGGTGGATAGCGGCCATGGCCGGGTCGAGGTGCGACGTTATGAGTTGGTGCCCGACCTCTCTACCTTGCCCAAGCCGGAGCAGTGGAAGGATCTCCAGGGGATCGCGCGGGTGGAAGGCGAACGTCACGTGGGTGACCAAGTCTCCACCGAAGTGCGCTACTACATCACCTCCTTCGGGCAGAACGTGGGGCGCCTGGCCGAGGCGGTACGGGGCCATTGGGGCATTGAGAACTCGCTGCATTGGGTGTTGGATGTGACCTTCCGGGAAGACGACAGCCGACTTCGAAGTGGCTATGGTGCTGAGAACTTTGCAGTCATCCGTCACCTCGCCTTAAACCTCCTCAAACGCGAACTTTCCAAAGGAAGTCTCAAGCGGAAACGTTACAAGGCCGCGTTAAGCAATGAGTTCCGCTCTAACGTGTTGTTTCCACAATGAAGATTACGCGCTTGCCCTGACGGTAACCATAGATGCGGCTTTGACGGAGAAACGAACGCGATAGGCTAATGTATTCAGCGGCCTCTTGTTCAGTGAGAAGACGCTTCAAAATTTCCTTGGTGTCTTTGTGCATAATGTTTCACCCACAGTGCTATAGAACATGGGTGAACCATAACCTGTTTGGCGAATGGAAATA
>QHRJ01000350.1 GCA_003220075.1 Verrucomicrobiota bacterium | reverse complement strand
GCGCGGCAGAACTACATTGATCGCAACACATCGGCTGGCAACGATCCACAATCTCGATCAAATCATTGTGCTCGACCACGGACGGATCATAGAACAAGGCCGCGGTCCGGAACTGATCGCGCGCGGCGGTGTTTACGCGAAACTCTATGCGTCAGGAAAATTCCCGATGTGAAGTAGTGCCCTGTCATGTTGAGCGAAGCGAAACATCGAGGCAATTTACGCGGAGAAAAATATTGAGATTCTTCGCTTCGCTCAGAATGACAGGAAGACCCTCATGAGCAACGTCAGAGAAGATCGACACGTGGAAGGCGATTGGTGGCCGGATCCAATTCCAGGCAATGTTGAGTTCGGAGAAGGATTCTACTGCGAGACAGCGCAAATCTTCCGAAAGCTCCGGAGCAAAGAGCCGCGAGCAGTAATTATTGGCAGGCACGTTTCATGTTACGCGGGCTGCTCGTTCGCGATCGGCGAGAATGGCCGTTGCAAGGTCGGGGATTTCACGCTCTTGAACGGCGCGCTGATCATGGCGGAGGAAGAGATCGAGATCGGATCGCATTGTCTCGTTTCATGGAACGTTGGGATCGCCGATTCGGACTTTCATCCGCTCGAGCCTGCGCAACGTCTGATCGATGCGCAAGCTCTTGCCCCCTATTTTAAAAACCGCCCGGCTCGTCCGAAACTAACGACGGCTCCGGTAATGATCGCGGACAACGTCTGGATCGGCATGAACGCCGTGATTTTGAAAGGCGTCACGATCGGCGAAAACTCGGTTGTCGCCGCAGGCTCCGTCGTTACCAAAAGCGTTGAACCAAATACAGTCGTGGCAGGAAATCCGGCGGTAGTGGTGAAACGGTTTAAGCACCACGAAGACCACGGAGGACACGAAGATGGAATTTGATGAGTTATCGCGCAGTGTAATTGGGTGCGGGCTCGAAGTGCACCGCAACCTCGGACCGGGTTTACTCGAATCAACGTACCGTCAGTGCTTGGCATGCGAACTATCGCATGCCGGGATCCTATTTCAGATGGAGGTGCCGCTACCAGTTCGATACAAAGACATCTTGCTCGATTGCGGCTATCGCATCGACCTGCTGGTGCGTGGTGAACTGATCGTCGAGATCAAAAGCGTTGAAGCGCTTCCTCCAATCCACCAGGCGCAAATCCTTACATACATGCGGCTCGCTAACGTTCCCATTGGGTTGCTTATCAATTTCAATGTCACAAGGCTGCAGACCGGCATCAAGCGGTTCGTCTTGTAATTCTTCGTGCTCTTCGTGTCCTTCGTGTTTTCAAAATGAAACGCAAGCGCATCGTCATCATGGGTTTCATGGGATCGATGCCGATCGCAGGGGTGATCTGGCAGCACATTCACTACATTGTGGGACTGCAACGCCTTGGGCACGAGGTTTTCTTCATCGAGGATTCAGCGCGCTTGCCGTACAATCCAGAAACGTTTGAAGTCACTGACGAGTTCGATTACGCAGCAAAAGTTCTCGCCTGCCTGGCGCGCGACTTTGACTTCAAGAATCGCTGGGCATATTGCGCACGCTATTTGCCGGGTAATCCAACTGCAGGTCTGCCGTTAAAAAAAATTCGTCAACTCTATCGCGAGGCTGATGCGATCCTGAACATTTGCGGGACCCAGGAATTTAATAACGATTTACTTGATTCCGATCGCATCGTTTACGTCGAGAGCGATCCTGGCGTTGAGCAAATCAAGATCGATAAGGGCGCGAAATCGACAATGGAATATCTGCGACGTCATCGCGCACTTTTTACATTTGGCGAAAACGTCGGGACGAAGAGTTTTCCCGTTCCAACGCATGGATTCAAATGGCTCGCGACGCGGCAACCGGTGGTGACTGGTTTGTGGAAAACAAAGCGGTCTCCTGCGAGCGCTCCAGTTTTTACGTCAGTAGCAAACTGGTCCACGAGCGGCCTCAAAGATATTTCGTGGCGTGGAGAGAGA
>QHRJ01000335.1 GCA_003220075.1 Verrucomicrobiota bacterium | reverse complement strand
AATCGCGACCGCCCACGAGCGCACGAATGCCACCGCTGGCATTATCAATCACCACCACCGCGCCTTCCAAATAAGGCATCGAGCTATCTTCGCCCTCTTCCGGCGGATGATAGTTCGCTTTTAGTGGATGATGAAAATTTGATTGGTGTTCAATTCTCGTTAGGGTCGATTCCAATGCCTGGGTAGCAACGGTTTGCACGGCCGGGTCGAGCGTGGTGTAAATGTAGAGGCCTCCCTGGTCCACCTGGTCCGGCGTCAGCAACACATTCAAGTCGCGCTGCACCGCATCCATCGCATAATTTTCCTGGATCATCGGCATCTTCTTCGGATGCGGATTGATGTGCGACGATTTCGCCTGTTGCGCCTGAGCGATGGAAATCTTTTTCAGTTCCACCATTCGATTGAGGACGGCGTCGCGCTGCAACGCGGCGCCATCAGGATTGCGTAACGGCGAAAACCGATTCGGACTACGGATCAAACCCGCCAGGACAGCGGCTTCGGATAAATTCAATTTCGAGGCGCTCTTTCCGAAGTAGGCCTGCGAGGCCGTTTCCACACCATAACACCCGGCGCCGAAGTAAATGCGGTTGATATAAAGCTCGAGAATTTGCTGCTTGGTAAACTCGTGCTCAATCCGCAACGCCACCATCGCTTCCAGCAATTTCCGATTGATGGTCCGGCCGCCAAGCGGCAGCGAATTGCGGGCAAGTTGCTGGGTAATGCTGCTGGCGCCTTCCCTGGCCGAACCACTTAATAAATCGCGCGCAAAGGCGCGGCCGACCCCGTAGAAATCGATTCCGTTATGTTGAAAAAACCGGGTGTCTTCTCGCGCCAGCAGAGCATCGATGAATGTAGGCGCCACTTCATTCAGCGAAACGATGAGCCGGTTCGCTCCAGCCAGTCGGCTATAAATTTTTCCGTCAACATCGAAAACGGTATTCCGTTCCGGCATTTCCCCGACCTTCTTCATTTCAAAGGTCTGTGCCCAGGCAGAGTAGAAGATCAAAACGCTAAGCGCACTGCCGCCGATTAGGGCAACGAGGGAAATCTTCCAGCCCCATCGCCAGAGCCGGCGGGATTTCTTTTTGCCGTTGCCAGACGATTTCTTAAAAATCTTCATCGCGAAAGCTTTGACAATTTAGCGATAGATTTCGCAGATAAAACCTCAAGTTGCTTCGAGCAGCAAAAATCGGGAGGTCATCCCGAGCGCAGTCGATGGACCCTGAGGAAGTTATCTTAAAGCTTTCGCGGCGGGATCCCTCGACGGTGCTCGGGATGACGAAGCAGTTTGGCGCGCGAAACCTCGATATCGAAAATAACGGCGACGGACGAACTAAAAACTAATCTGGACGTTGCTTTCGTGCTGTTCGGTCGTACACGGGGCGTTGAGCGGAACGTCGGTCACTGCATCACTCGGCTGCACAATTCCGTTCTCGAGCAAATACTGCTCGACTTCTTCGCCGCTGACATCGGTCAGCATTTTCTCGTTAATCTCGACGCAGGGAGAAAGTGGCTGGCCACTTTTCGTCTCCATTTCCCAGCGAAAAGCCGGATTCGCGATGATGTCCTTTTCGGTGTAGGGCAAACTGTATTTGTTAAGCACAGCACGAACGCCAGCGCTCCAGCCGCAATACGTTTTGAGGTAGGCGGTGATCTGAGGTTTTTCCATGATACGAACTTACCGTCATCCCGAGCAAAAGCCAGCCCTGAGCGAAGTCGAATGGGGTCGAGGGCTCCCGTCGCGTTACCTTAAAGGTCTCGTAACGGTGATCCTTCGACTTCACTCGGGGACGACATTTCATTTGAAGAAGGCCGGGGGCCCCGACGTTTTCCCGCATAGCCCGTTCAGGGCCCCGGCGCATCCTTCTCCACCACGCTATCTGCTCCCATCAAATCTTGTGTTGCACTGGTTTCAGCCAGGCATGCAATTTTTGCAGCCCAAGCTCGAGACGCGTCTTCACCGTTCCCAGCGGGTTTTTGGTGCTGGCCGCGATCTCGCGATGACTCATGCCCCTAAAAAACGATAGCTCCAGCGCCTGGCGCTGAAATTCGGGCAAGGCGGACATTTGTTCGCGCAGATAACAGC
>QHRJ01000132.1 GCA_003220075.1 Verrucomicrobiota bacterium | reverse complement strand
GTGTTCCTGCGGTGCTCTTGCTGAGCGAGACACCCATCAATCCGGCCGCACAGGGAAGCTATTCACCTGATGGCACGATCACGATCAATGTGCCAAAAGCCGACGTCGGTGATCCGCAGGTTGGCGATTTGTTGGGCGCGATTGGTGGTAAGACGATCACTGGTGATACTCCCGAGACAAAAACGCTGGAGCGTTCAACCACGTTCGTCGATCATACGTTCATCAAGGGCAACTCTGATAATAGCTACCCTGCTGCGACCTACACGGTGGTCGGAAACGCGGTTTGCGCCCAACCCACGCCAAGCCCGACGCCTAAGAAGAAACCGCATTAAAACACGATCGGCACGATTAGCGGACGCTGATTGGGTCGCTTCGGTACAGCGTTCCTGATGGCCCATAGGTTTCCCAGGGTAAAATCAATACGGGCCGCTCCGACGTGAGGTGAAAAATCTTTCCCAAGCCCCGTAAATATCATTGCCCCTGTCTGAGCCGCCGCTAACATCGCCTGCGCCCGAACATGCATTCATCTAAGCGATTTCTCCTAACTTTCTCAACGGTCGCTGCGTTCGTAATCGTCCTCTGCACACCCACAGCGGCCGAAGTCACGGTCACCACCGACCCAGTCGGGCTTACTACCACTGCCCTGCTAGGCAACTCCGATACCTACGTTTCGATTCCGTTCACCCGTTCGCCAGAGTTCATTGCAGGGATTTCATCCGCTGCGACGTCCGGAACCACCGGCATCATCACGGTCGCCGGTAATCCTTGGACTGCTAATCAATTTGTGTATGGCGGCACTCAGCATAACCACTATTACGCTCTCATCGGTCCAATTAGTGGAACGGGAACAAAAGAAGGGCACACATATTTAATCACAGGGAACGGAAGCGGAACACTGATAGTCGACGCTAGTCACGATGATTCAAGGAACTTGAGCACCATACCGGCCAATACTCAGGTCCAGGTGATTCCCTATTGGACTCCGGCGACAGTTTTTCCCGCGTCGGACGCCGGAGTCTCATTCACACCGACAAGTTCCCCTCCAACCTATCAGACTCTCCTTCGCATCCCAAACTACTCTGCCCCCGGTGTCAACCAGCCCTACGCAGCAGAGTACTACTTTAACAACGGCGCATGGCGGCTCGTGACCGATGGTTTTAATAATCCCCCCGATCGTAGGGACGACCCGTTCTTATCTGACGGCTACTTTGTAGTTCGAAACGCGAACGGTGCCCCGACTCTGCCGCTAAGGGCTTTTGGATCGGTCTTAATGAAGAAAACTGCTGTTCCGTTTTTTGCGGCTCAAACGGGCAAACAGGACAATCCCGTGTCGATGATTCGTCCCGTAGATGTTCCTTTGGATGCGACAGGACTAGCGCCGATAGATAATTCGTTCATCCAGAATGACCAACTACTGCTTTTCAATAACGCACGGCGACAGTTCGATAAACACCCCTATAGAACCTATACGTATAACGACGGCTGGAGGCTAGCTGGCGATCCTATCGGTGATCACGGCAAAGATGTAATCCCGGCTGGCGCTGCCATGATCGTGCGGAAGGCGGCCAGTTCAGGTGCTCCTGTCTTCTGGATCAATTCGCCGACGTACGTGACCGCGACAAGCCTTCTCCCCCTCCAGGCCGCTTCTCGGAAGACCCACGCAGGAGCCGGTAGATTTGATATAAATATGCCAAGAGTTGGAGCGAAAGGAATCGAACCGCGTACGGGAGGAACCTCCGGCGATCACCAGATTATGTTTACCTTCGCTAATAATGTTTCATTAACCAGCGCTAGCGTCACTCCGGGTCAGAACGGTGCTGGTGCATTGGCCGGCCCGCCGATCGTTAATGGTAAGCGGATAATCTTAAATCTTACCGGAGTTACCAACCAGCAAGTGCTGACAGTCAACCTCACCGGGGCGAGCGATGGATTAGTTTCGAGCGATCTTGCGATTCCAATTGGAATCTTGGCGGGCGATACGAATGCGGATCAGCTAGTAAATGTTAAAGATGTCAACCGGACGAAGGCTGCGTCTGGGCGCGTCGTAAATAGCAGCAATTTTCAACTTGATGTGAACCTGGATGGTCAAATCAACGTTGATGACACAAACTTCGTAAAAAGCTTCTCAGGCACTTCATTGCCGTAGAGAAGTCGCAACGACAAATCACTGATCCAGGACGACCCGACCGCGGGGACAGAACGAATATTATAAACGCTTATCCTCAAAGCCACCCCTACGATAATAATGAGACCGCTCCTCCCCCTCGGAATCGTTGCTTTTGTCGCGCTAGTTGCGATGGGCGTGGGCGCCATGCTTTACCATACCTACAAGCCGCAAGCGCTCACTATTTCGAAAGAACAAGCTGTGATTGGAAAACCTGAAAAAGTGCACGCGCGCGGAGCCGCCACCGCGCCGGTCATAGTGGAAGAGTTCGGCGATTTCCAGTGTCCGCCCTGCGGGGCGATTTCGGAACCGTTGAATCAGCTTGAGCGCGATTATCATAACAAGATCCGACTGACCTTTCGAAATTTCCCGCTCGCCAATCATCAGTTTGCGCAGCCGGCCGCCTTCGCGGCGGAGGCGGCTGGATTACAAGGCCGCTTCTGGGAAATGCACGATCTACTTTATCGGGAGCAGACGAACTGGACTAAGTCGACCGACCCTTCAGAGTTGTTTTTGAGCTTCGCCAGGATAGTCGGACTTGATACCGCGAAGTTCCAAAAGGACATCAACAGTAACGAAGTAAAGGAGCGCGTAGCCGCCGATCAGAAGCGCGCCGCTGAACTTGGCGTCCATTTGACCCCGACGATTTTTGTTAATGGGAAATCAATCGTCGGGCCATCGCTTAATCCAGCTGGGCTGCGCGCCGCCGTCGAGACCGCCCTCGCCGAAATGCCTTCTCAATAAATCATGGCTCGACCAGAACAGAACACCGCTCGCAGGCAGCCGGCGACATCGCGTTCGGCAATCATCGTCTATTCCATCGCCGCAGTGCTGGCCTTGGCCGGGTTAGCCGACGCGCTTTATCTGACAGTTCTGCATCTGACCGGTCAATCCGCAGTTTGCGGCGGCTCCCCCAGTTGCTCGCAGGTGTTGGCGAGCAAATACGCTCATATCGGCCCTGTGCCGGTGGCGCTCCTCGGCATGCTTGGCTACTTCAGCGTTTTTAGCTTCGCCGTCTTCTCCGTCTTCAATTACGCGCGCGCCACTGTGCTCATGCGCATCACTGTTTGGCTAATGTTTGCCGCTGCGCTCGTGCTCCTCTATCTGCAAGCGTTCGTTATCCACGCCTTTTGCCGATACTGTTTGTTTTCCGCCGCAGTTACTTTTCTGCTCACGGGCCTGGTCGTCGCCATTCCTGCGCAGTCTTTAACCCCAAAGGCGCGACCCTAACGGGATTCGAACCCGTGTTACCGCCGTGAAAGGGCGGTGTCCTAGGCCACTGGACGATAGGGTCAGCGAGCGCCAAATATCGAGGCCACGCCCAGGCTTGCAAGCTTCGTTTGTCGCGGTCAACGCGATCAAGCACAGAACCTCACCGCGGCTGGCTCGAAGAAATTTTTTCGATGAATACCGCTGTCCGGGCAGCTGCTTCTCGATGCGGTTGAATTACGCGAAGCGCGTTATTTGCCAGCTTTTCTCGCTCCGCAGGGCTACTCAATAACCGACGCGAGTGTTCCATTAGTTCCTGTGAATTTTGAATGCTGAGTGCGCCGCCTTCCGCGATGAGCTGCTTTGCCAGGCTTGCGAAATTTTCCATGTGTGGTCCAAAAATTACCGGCTTTCGCGCACTGATCGCTTCGACCGGGTTTTGACCGCCATGCGCAGTCAGACTTTTTCCGATAAAAACAATCGTCGCGATGTTGTACCAGCCCGGCAGCTCGCCGGTCGTGTCGATGAGCAGGCAATCAAGCTCCTGCGCCCGGCTTTTCGTGGCAGTTTGCCGAATCGATCGCAGATTGCGTTTGCGCAGTTCGGCTTCGACTTCGTTCGCCCGCTCAACATGACGCGGCGCCAAAACCAAAAACAAATTGGGAAATTCCGATCGGAGCGCGCAAAAAACATCAGCCAGAATCTGTTCCTCGCCCCGATGGGTGCTGCCGCCGAAAAGAATTGGCCGAGTCGCATCAATTCCGGTTTCGATAAATCGCCGCGCCGCGCCAGATAAAATCGACTGATTGAAAACGTCGTACTTAATATTACCAACCTCATGAATTTGGGACGGTGTAGCGCCGAGATTTTTCCATCGCTCTGCATCTTCGGGTGTTGGCACGCAAACAAGATCGAGCCGTCGAAAAATGGGCCCGACGAAAAACTTGAAACGTCGAAATCCTCGTTCCGAACGCGGGGATAAGCGCGCATTCGCCAAGATGATTGGAATTTTCCGACGCGTTGCTTCCGCCATCAGGTTTGGCCACACTTCCGCTTCGATCAGAATGATACGTTGCGGCGCAATAACGCGAAACGCGCGACGCATGACTGGCCAAAAATCAAGCGGAGCGTAGAGAAGATCCATCCAATCGGGTGCACGCTTCTGTGCCAGAGCATGGCCGGTCGTTGTCGTGGTGGTGAGGACGCAGTTCAGATCGGGTTGCAGCGCGCGCAATTGTTCCGCGAGTTTTAGCGCGATTACGACTTCACCCACACTGACGGCATGGATCCAGGTCGGGTTTTTTCCGTGCAAGCGTTGGCGGTATTCGGTTGAATAAAAACCGACCCGTTGCCCAAAGTTTTCTCGGTAGCCGCCGCGCCGGAACATTTTCGCGAGGTAAGAGGGTAGAAACAGCAGCAGGCCAATTGGCCAGAGCAGATTGTAGATGAGTCGAATCATCTCTGACGCTCTGCGAAAATTACTTCGGTCGCGCCATAGCGCCGCGCTCGCACTACTTTCCAGTGTGGATGCTCTGGCAGCTTCTCGCCTGGTCGTTTCTCAAGAACGAACACACCGTCAGGAACGAGCAGAAGAGGGATTCTCGGATTGTTTAGTAGCAAATCGGTAAAGGCCTTTGCTTTGGGTGCGGCTTCGTAGGGCGGATCAGCAAAAATGATATCGAATGGCCCGGTCGCGTATTTCAAATACGCAAATACTTCCCGCACCCGCACGCGACCATCCACGCCGGCAATGGCAAGATTGCGTTCGATCGCTCGCGCCGCGTTTCGATTTGATTCAACGAAGACCGCGGAGGCCGCCCCGCGACTCATCGCTTCGATCCCGAGTCCGCCAGCACCGGCAAAAAGGTCCAATACGCGTGCACCGATGACCTTCTCGCCCAGGCTCGAAAAAATCGCAGCTTTTACGCGATCCATCGTTGGTCGTACACCGGTGCGCGGGACTTTCAGTTGCAGGCCGCCCGCCCTGCCCGCAATAACCCTCACGGTGTAGGCGAAGCCGACGGCGCGGCTTTCTTTTTTTTGCTTTTGTGGCCGAGAAGCGCGTCGATGACACCGCCGAGGTCCTTAAGATCAGCGCCTACCGCGCGTTCTACCAAATCCGTTTTCGGTTTCTCCAAAGTGCCGCCGACATGAAACTGGAGCGCGTACTGGCCCGGCTCGGAGGTCGCAACAAAATTTTCGCGAATTCCGCGAAACAATTGGCTCCGGATTTTTTCATTAATCGCGAGCACGGAATCGAGTGCGAGTTTGCCGCGCAACGAAACGGAACCAGTGGCGGTAAGGCGCAGATTAGGCGAACGCAAGAGCAACTCATCGACCAGGACGGTGTTGCCAGCGAGATGATACTTTGCTTCGGCTTGTTCGAGGTCGAGCTGCGTCAGTTCCTCGATTTGCAGCAATTGTCCGAGCGCAGCGAGCACCGCGAACTGCTGCACATGGCCATTTTGCAAGATGATGGTGCCGGAACCGGTCAGAGCATCGGGATCGGCAGTTTTGCCGGCCGCCTCCAGAGTCCCTTCTAAAGTACCGCGAATGATTTCTCGTGAACCACCCGCTTCAGCCACTAATTGATCTGCCTGCACCCGATGAAAACTTGCGTGGACGGTGAAGGGCGAATCTTCTGCCTGCGGTTGCATTGAGAAATCTCCGGTCAGTTGTCCCCTTGCGATTTGCGCGGTAATCCCGGAGAGCTGGAGCTCGCTCGGACTGTAGCGAATGGGCGATCGCAGCGCGGAAAGAAAAACGCGGTCGCGAAGCACGATTTTGGCAACGCGAGCCTGGCCTCGAATCGTTGTAACATCACGCATGGAAGAAGAAAATTGGACCCCATCGAACAACGCAATGTTTTGTTTCTCGTGATCGAGGAAATGGAAACTGCCATCGCTCAACCGCACCTTTTTGATTTGCGGGCCGGCTGCAGCATTTTCGGCTTCTACTGCTTTCGTTTGCTTCCGCTCCTTTTCAGGCGGCGCGCCTTCCGGCGAGGTTTCCGGGGTTGAAACCGTCGGCGCCTCACCTTGCGTCTGATCTTCGGAAGGCGTTTCCGTCATTGGCACGCGCCATTCTCCAGATTCGTTTTGCGGCCAAATCACTGCCGGCGCAATCAGCGCGATCTCTTTAATGACCAGCGGTCGCCAGAAAATCGAACGTAATTGGACGCGAAGTTGAAAGTGCTTGGCTTCGAGAAAAGGCGGAGCGTGGACATCGTTGCTTTGCGGAATGGTGATTCCGCTAAGTTTCAACCCGCCCCACGGCGTGACACTGATGCGCTGAATCTGCAGCGGCATCTTAAGACGTTGGCTGAGTTCCTGCTGAATCCGCTCTTGTGTTGCCTGCGATTGCACATAGAGGTTTGCCCCCAGCAGCGATACCAGAAAAATCGCAACCACGACCAGGAACAGCCATCCGATGGTTCGCCTGAGGCGGAACATTAAAAAAACATTACCCAGCGCGTCATTGCAGTAAATCATTCGTGCAGGATACCTTTGTTATTCTAAATCCGGCGGCGCGTAGCGAGCGTGCCGGTCATTGGCGCTCGCGAGTGGAAAAGGTGGCGCAGGGAGCGGTGTTGCATTCGACCTCGCGCATTGGCGAAGCGGAATCGCTCGCCCGCAAAGCGGCACGCGAAGGCTACCGGAGAATTGTGGCGGCTGGCGGCGATGGAACGATCAATGAGGTGGTTAATGGTCTCGCCGGCACGTCGGCCGCGCTCGGTTTGTTGCCGATCGGCACCATCAATGTCTTTGCCACCGAACTTGGTTTGCCCTCGGGTGATTTGAAACAATGCTGGCAGATTATTTGTGATGGACACACCCGCACCATTGATTTGCCAAACGCGAACGGAAAACATTTTGTGCAACTCGCCGGCATCGGACTCGACGCCCAGGCGGTGAAGGAGACCAGCCTGACGTTTAAACGCAGCTTCGGCCCGCTCAGCTACCTTGTTTCGGCAGCACAGATCGCCTCCCGCCCGCCGCCGCATCTTGTGATTGAGTCGAAAGGCGCGAAAACCATGGAAGGCTCCTTTGTCCTCATCGGAAATGGCCGCCTTTATGGTGGACCGTTCCCGTTCTTTAAACGCGCCCTCATCGACGACGGCTTGCTCGATGTCGTCGTATTTAAGCGAATCGGCTATCTCGAGATTATTCGTTATCTGCAAGAGGTGATCTTCAGCTCCTCCATCAGCATGCCAGAATTGGAGTATTTTCAGACCAAGCGTTTGCGTGTTTCCTCCGAGGATGAGGTCCCAGTCGAGGTCGATGGCGAATTGATCGGGAC
>QHRJ01000337.1 GCA_003220075.1 Verrucomicrobiota bacterium | reverse complement strand
AAGCAAGCCGACTACCTCGGCGTCCCAATGGACGGCCCGTTTAAGTCCGAGCATTATCGATATTAATTAGTCCGCGAATCAATGGAGACGGCTCGCCCACGAGCCGTGCGCGACGAGGGCGTCGCGACTCCAACGGTGGGCTGCGCCGTCCGGACATCGCAGCGCGATGTCCCTACCCCTGCTCCGGCGTGATCATTGAGTCCGTCACGTGCAGGCGAGTTACTCTTAGCTCGCCGATTTCGAGACGTTTGATTTTCGCACGTCCAATTACTAGTCGGCCAATTACGACCAGCCCAAGCGTCACCGCGCCAATCGCGAGCGCGCCAGCGGCTATCGCGCCGATGGATTGCGCGCCGACGGCCAGAGCGCGAATTGCAATCGGCCCGAACTTGTTCGCCGCTGCCTCAATATCGTTTGATTTCATCTGGTTAACTCCGCACTAGTGACCTCAACGTAGCTACAGTTCGATTGTCCGCCATGTCGCCATTTTCCCAAGACGTGAACGCGCCGACCCTTCCTCGCCGCGTCGGTCAGAATATCCGTTTCACTCCGCGGCGCCGCCAGCCAGGCCGTTGATCGTGTTCCATGAAAATCGAACATGATTTGCGGCGTACACGGCTCGCCGGCAAATAACGTAACCCGCCCGATTTGGTCGAAACGCAGGCCGGCCGGCGCTGCCCTGGCCTGCGGCGTCGGTTTCTTTATCTGAGCGCAACCCGCTATTCCGGCCATAGCGATTCCTGTGATAAGCCAATTGAAT
>QHRJ01000336.1 GCA_003220075.1 Verrucomicrobiota bacterium | reverse complement strand
CGTTTAGGCAGCAACGGCTCGAGCCGGTGCAAGGTATCTTCTGATTGTTTCAGTTGCGCCGTCGCCCGTTGGACACCAGCCTCAGCGGCCCTGACTCCGAATTTCAACTGTTCGTCCTGCGAACGTCCGACTTCTATTTGTTGGTCCAGAGCTCCAAGCGCGGATTTCGCTCTATCCAGCGCTTGCTCATAATCGGCCGGATCGATTTCAAAAAGAAGATCGCCCTGTTTTACCAACTGGTTGTCCTGGACAGCAAGCTTAGCGATTTGGCCGCGGGCGCGTGGAACGATTCCGACGACGTTGGCGCGCGCGGCGGCGTCGTCGGTGCGCGGATGGCGCTCCAGCACACTCCAGACATAAAGCGTTAGAACAACTGCAGCTAAAATGATCAACAATGCGACGAGCTTGCGAACGACCTTCTGGCGCTCCTTGTCGTCTATTGTTGCGGGAGTGGCAGCCGGTTCTGCGGAAGCGGTAGCCGTTCTATTCGCGCTCTCGTGATTTAACGTAGTAGTTCGGTCGCTCATGACCTAGTTCTGGTAAAAAATTATCCAGGTGACGAACGTGTAGATCAGCGTCAGGCACGAGTAGATGAGCGGCGCCGGCGACGCGTAAGGTTCCAAGTGAAACGTCCGGATGATCCATCGGCTGACTACCGTCAGAGTCAGTCCGCTCACAATGCAAACCATCCATGCGGGAAAATAAGATCCGAGAATATCGACAGTAGGTGAGCGGTGACTATACGGTCGCACCACGAAGAACGACGCCGCGATCAGAACCAGCAAACCTGGAATGAACAACGATTTCAACGAAACGCGGTTTTCTCGTGGAGCGTGAGCAGGCTGATTGCCGCTGCTCGGTTGGACTTGCGCAAATTCCGCTTTCATCTCTGTGGGTCGCTAACTCCCATTAGCTACCATACTAAGGCGATCTTCACGACATCTCCTTGCCGGTTGTACTTTCCTAATAATCCTCGCGCGACGTTCGATCCAGAAGCGCGAGCGGAGTATTTTCGTCTCGCCCGAAAGAGAGATGACGCTCCATTTATCATGATGGTCGATGGTTATGTCTCGGTGGCAGCGACGCCCCGGAGCGCGGTGAGGTGTTCTTGCAGGAATCGCGGCGTGTCGTTACGCGCATTCGCGACCGTGAATGCGAGGAGCAATTGCAGGATTAACAGACGCGCGAACACAGCTCATTCCTTCTAGCTTGGTTGTGCAACAAGACCCGACGTTGTCGGCAGCGGGTAAGAAATGTCCCTGGTTGCCTCAAGAGAACGACGAAACAGATCGGTTCGGGTCATCCGCTCGCTCTCCGACTCAAGTTTTTTAATTAGAGCCGCGACCTGCGCCTCGATAATTCGATGACAGGTGGCTAATTCCCGCTCACGCGCCTGGGCACCCTGGCGGGCCAGCGCTTCCAAGTCGTCTATATTATATATAGTGACGTTCTCGAGCTGGCTTGCGGCCGGATCGATATTTCGCGGCACGGACAAATCGATAAGCAACAGCGCTCGATTGCGCCGTGCCTTCATCAAGTTTTCGATGTCGTCGCAACTCAATAACGTCTCAGCGCTGCTCGTCGCAGCGATGACAACGTCGACATCGCGCATTTCAAAAAGGCAATAACCGAAGCAGACCGCTTCCCCGCCGCAGCGCGTCGCGAGATCGAGCGCGCGGTCAAACGAACGATTCGAAATGAAAATCGATTGCGCGCCTTTTTTTAATAGAAGTCGAACACAGTTCTCCGCCATCTCGCCGGCGCCGAGTACCATGATCGATTGCTGCGACAGATCGGTCTTTCCAAGCAATTCCACCGCCGTGCTCTTGATTGAAACCGTGCCGCGCCCGATCCCGGTGCGCGTCCGAATTTCTTTTGTCGCCTGAAACGCCCTTTGAAACAGCCGATTCAAAACGCGGCCGGTCAGTCCGGCGTTGCGAGCGATCTCGTAGGCAGTCTTGATCTGACCCGTGATTTCAGTTTCGCCGAGCACCATTGACTCCAAACCGGCCGTCACTCGAAATAGATGACGCGCGGCATC
>QHRJ01000343.1 GCA_003220075.1 Verrucomicrobiota bacterium | reverse complement strand
GCAACCGGTAGAGTTCCTGATGGTTGGTCCTATTCAGATCATTATTCCTGAAGACTTGCGTTCGAACCAAAAAATCCGGTGGTTCGGACCTATCGCGCGGAACAAGGTTCAAAATCATTATGAACAAGCGGATGTCTTCCTTTTGCCAACGCTGTCAGACGGTTTTGCGCTGAGCCAACTCGAAGCGCTCGCCGACCGGCTTCCGGTAATCGCGTCCCGGCGGTGCGGCGAGGTGGTTATGGACCGCGTTAATGGTTTGCTCTTGGAAGAACCGACGGACGCCGCAATCGAAGAAGCGCTCCGATCCTGTTTAGACAATCCAGATCAGCTCGCGCAATTCTCGGAGAATGCTATGGTAGATAAGCGATTCAGTTTATCGCGTTTGGGTACCGAGTTATGCACGCTTGCATGGTAAGTCATCCATTCACCTGCCATGGTAATTTAGGGTTTTGGATTCAATGAGTTTCTTTGGCCTCACAACGCTAAGTCTATGTCAGATCGCATGGATTGTGTTTGGGGTGCTCTGGGTTGTGAGAAAACACGACGAAATACCGTTGTTGATCAGCACTCTTCTTTTTTATGTTTTTACGTTTCGACTTTGGGCTTTGCTCATGGGGTGGGCTTCACCGACAGACCTTGGTAACTTCGGCTTCGATCTGATTGATTCTAAAAGTGCTTTGGACGTGCAGGCCATCGCGACTCTCGGTGAAACCATCTTGCTCTCTGTCTACATGCTGGAGCAAAGGCGCCGGATCGATGTTCCGCATACGTTCGCTTCACCTGAATTGCTGGGTTGGCTCAAACCGCGCGTCATCGCACTGGGTGTAATCTGCATTCTTATTTCCTTACTAGCGCGGCGGTCGGTCGGGATTCAGCTCGCTTCCGGGAAATCGATGGGCTTTGAGGTGAGCAGCTACTTGATCCTACTCCCGTTAAGCTTGGTTGGGGTGGCCATTTTTATCGCGGCGCTTTGGAAAAGCGGGGCATTCCACACCAATGGCGAAAGATTTGTAGCCGTGCTTTTTTTTGTCGCGATTAGTTATCTCACGTTCCAACCGTCGATGCGGTTCCAGTTTCTCGGCTGGTTCGTGGCGGTGACAATCATCCTGTCTTCGGGCCAATCTGTGGTGCGGCGCGCTCAGGTACTGGGCATCGGGCTCATTGGCGCTGTCGCCCTGTTCGCGGTGGCGGGCGCGCTTCGCAACGCTGAAGACCCGACGGTGGAACTAGAACAAGGCGCATGGGAAAGGCTGGCCTTTGCCCAGGATGCCAACATGCTCGATGGCTTTGCGCTTCTCCGGCAGGTCTATCCGGAGATGCTTGGTTACAGTTATGGCAGAGAGCATCTCGAGATTCTGGAACGTCCTATTCCACGCAGCTGGTGGCCCGATAAGCCGGTTGGTGGCTATATGAACAAGCTAGGGATCATCACAGCGGACACGGGGTTCACGCTCGGAATTTCTCCGAGTCTCTTTGGTTCGTTTTATCAGGAAGGCGGATTGGTCGGAGTCGTCCTTTTGTCTATCATCTACGGATTCGGTTTTGGCCGCCTGGTATCTTTCAGTACGCGTATCGTCCCTCTGGCAGGTCTCTTGATTCGCGGCAGTCTTGCCGCCGCAATAGTTCCATTGCTTCGAGGCGGTGATCTTGCCGGCATTTATGCGTGGTTCGGAATGTCTTTCTGGCCCTGTCTCCTGCTTCTCTGGCTTCGGCGGGGTGAATTTTTCGCACGAATTCCACGCCGGCAGCAATTTGCCGGTGGCGTGCCAATTCGAGTGGAACATGACATACGCGGCGAGCAAAGTTTGGTGTGAAAAATGGGGCGATCGCAATCCTTTTTGACCGGTTAGGGCCTTACCATTGGGCGCGGCTCCAAGCGGCGGCGCGTTTTTTTCGGGTCGTCGCGGTCGAAACTTGTGCGATTACGCGCGAGTACCAATGGGAGAGGGTAGACAAAGCGCCGGCATTCGAGAAAGTCACCCTGTTCGATGACGGATCGGATAGTTGTAAGTTTAAGCGCGCGCTTCTTCGGAAGAAAATGGTGAATGCCCTTGGCGAAGTAGATCCCGCAGTAGCAATGATTCCTGGCTGGGCGACGCCGGCTTCGCTAGTGGCTTTG
>QHRJ01000131.1 GCA_003220075.1 Verrucomicrobiota bacterium | reverse complement strand
ATTGATGCGTTTCGGCGGGCGCAAAATTTTTGAAGCGGTGCTGGAGGAAAGTGGGGCGCATGCGCTAAGCCAACCGCTCACCTGCCGCTGGTTTAATCTGCATTACATTCAAAAGATGATTGCGACCGGGCAACGCCTGGTTGTGTTCGGTCGCGTCAAGCGCAAAGGCCCGCGTTTGCTCATCGATCATCCAGAATTTGAGGTAATCGAAGACGACGAAGAGATTTTGATTCATTTCCGTCGCATCACCCCCATCTATCCGGCGACGGAAGGTTTATCACAGCGGGTCTTGCGTGGATTAATTTTTCGATTGCTCGAAAAGGTTGAAATCGCGTCGGCCGAGGTGCCTCTGCCCGCTTCGTTAAGTAATGGGGAAGGTGAAAACGCGCTTCGCAAAATTCATTTCCCAGAGAACAACGCACAGTTGCGCAAAGTGCGCGATCATTTGGTGCTGGGTGAATTTTTCCGAATGCAGATGCAGATCGCCGCGGGGCGCGCGCAAAATTCCGCGCGGATCGGTTGTCGTCATCCAAGCCGCGGTTTGTTAGCGGAACAATTCATCGCTGCGCTTCCGTTTGCTTTTACCAGCGCACAGCAACGGGTCCTTAACGAGGTTAAGCACGATCTACAGGTGGCGTCGCCGATGAATCGTTTGCTACAAGGGGACGTTGGCTCCGGGAAAACGGTCGTGGCCATCGCCGCGATGTTGCTCGCGGTCGAGTCCGGATCACAAGCGGCCCTGATGGCGCCGACGCAGATTCTGGCGGAGCAACATTACGCGGTTTTGCGCAGTTGGCTCGATCCGCTCGGGATTCGAATCGCGCTCCGCACCGGTGCACGACAGGAAGACAACGTGCCGTTGCCGTTGTTTCAAAACGCCGCTCGCGCTGCTCACGCGTCTGGTAGTATCGGATCGGGTAGCGCACGCGTCTCGCGTGTTGGCGACGGTGTCTCGCCGTCGCAGACTTTTTCGGAAACCGGTGAAGCTCCAGAAGTACGGTATTCACATCGAAGACTGCCACATTTCGAGAAACCATGGGCCATTTACGCCGTGACAATCGGCACCAAGAAGCGGCGCTGCTTGTCACCGAAAGCGCGCAGCATTGTTCTCGATGCATTGCGATACTTTCATACCAAACGGTACGAGCTCTTCGCCGCGTGCGTGATGCCGGATCATGTTCATTTTCTGATTCAACCGTGGCCGAAAGAGAATGACGATGCGGGGAATGTGGTTTTCTGGTCTCTGAAAGAGTTGCTGCATTCGATTAAGTCCTATTCTGCGCACGCAATCAATAAAACGGAACGCGAACGAGGCGGCGTATGGGAAAAGGAAAGGTTCGATCGCTACATCCGGTCGGACCGGGACCTTATTGAGAAATTTGAGTACATTTTGCGGAATCCCTGGGATTCGGGGGCGGCCGAGCAGAACGAGGATTATCCATGGATGTGGGCGCAGGAAGATGAACGCCGGACGGAAAGTCCGTTTCCGCGAGACGCGGAAACCAGCACGCGAGACGCGCGCGCTACCCGGAAGGAAGAGGATAAAAACACCCCTCATATTATCGTCGGGACCCACGCGCTGCTCTACGAGAGCTTCAACTTCACCAATCTCGGTCTCGCCGTGATCGACGAGCAGCACAAGTTCGGGGTGGCACAGCGGGCCAAACTTACCTCGCGCGAACCGGCGCCGGATGTTCTCGTTATGACTGCAACCCCAATTCCACGGACCTTAACGATGACCATTTACGGCGACCTTGAAATTTCGACGATTGAAGAGATGCCGCGGGGCCGGGGTAAAATTGTCACGCACCTAATCACGGGCGATAAACTAGGGGAAGCGATCGCGTTCTTGCGTGAACAATTGAGCGACGGACGACAGGCTTACATCGTCTATCCGTTAATCGATGAGAGTGAAAAGCTGGAGGCCAAAGCCGCCGCGAAAGAGTTCGAGACTTGGCAGGAACGGCTGCGACCGTTTCGCTGCGAATTGTTACATGGACGAATCGCCTCACCCGACAAGCAATCGATCATGCAAAGGTTCCGCGCCGGAGAAACGCAAGCGTTGATCAGCACGACCGTGATCGAGGTGGGCGTCGACATTCCTAATGCCACGGTCATGCTGATTGAAAATGCCGAGCGATTCGGACTGTCGCAGTTGCATCAATTGCGCGGCCGAATCGGTCGTGGCGCCCACACGTCGCACTGCTGGCTGGTCACTTCGGACAAATCCACAGAAACGATAACGAAGCTGTCGGTGCTGGAGAAAACAACTAACGGTTTTGAGATTGCCGAAGCGGACTGGGAACTGCGCGGACCGGGCGATCTCCTCGGCACTGCGCAAAGCGGCTTGCCGGAACTAAAATTGGGAGATCTTAGGCGGGACGCCGCTTTGATGCGGAAGGCGCGCCAGGCAGCCCTGGAATTGTTAGAAAACGATCCGAGACTGGACGGCCCGGAGAATCAACGTTTCCGCGACTTGATTGTCGAAAGACAGGGACAAACTTTCTCTCACGTTAGCTAATGAAAAACTTTCTTAAATTTCTGGTTTTCGTGGTGTTGGTCAGCCTCGGGATTTCGCTCCTTTACGATTACCGAATGAAGCATGGCGGGCTGGTCGGCCCCAGCGCGACGCCGGAGAAATATTCGCTCGCCACGGCACCACCGGTTGACCGCAAAGAGATTGGCACGCTGGAGGAGTTCAATCGCGAGCGCCGCACTCTGGTCTCAAATGTCATTCCGTCGGTGGTCAGCGTGAAGACATCAAAAAAAATCGCGGTGCGCCGGCAATACGCGCTCGATCCATTTGAGTTTTTTTTCCGCAACCCGCGCCAGTTCCGCAATCCGAATGAGGAAGCAATGGTGCAAAATTCACTCGGTTCCGGCGTGATCGTGACCAATGAAGGTCACATCATTACCAATAGTCACGTAGTCGATCAGGTGGATGACATTGAAGTGCAACTGTCTGATGGCCGGAGCAAAAAGGCCCGACTCATTGGGAGCGATAGCCAGGTCGATCTCGCGGTTCTAAAAATCGATGAGCCGGGGGTAAAAGCGTTGAAGTTGGGCGATTCTGATGCCGTGCAGGCGGGCGATATGGTGCTCGCGATCGGCAATCCATTCGGCTTCGAAGAAACCGTTACGGAGGGAATCATCAGCTCAAAGGGACGTCCGAATCGTGTAGATGGCTTCGGCGATTTTCTGCAAACCGACGCCGCCATCAATCCGGGAAACAGCGGCGGACCGTTGATTAACCTCAGTGGTGAAGTGATCGGAATTAATACTGCGATCATCTCGCGCACCGGCGGTTCGCAGGGCATCGGGTTCGCCATTCCATCAAACACGGTGAGAGTCGCGCTGGAAAGTCTGCTCAAGAAGGGGCGAATTATCCGGGGTTACCTCGGAATCCAGGCGCAGGTGAATCCGCAGAACCTGGCTTCAAATGGCGATGGCGTGGTCGTGGGAGATGTCCTTCCGGGATCGCCGGCGGCGGACGCACATTTACAAAAGGGTGATGTCATCCGCAAGTTCAATGGACGCGACGTAAAAAATTTCCCCGAGCTTCGGTCGCTGGTTGCGCAAGCGAATCCGAGCAATCCTTTGCCGCAGCCAAATGCGCCCGATACGAACCCGGATGAAGATCAAAGCAATACGAATCCGCTCGGCTCGATTCGCGTTAGTGAATTGACGGCCGATTTGGCCAGAGGTCTTGATTTGCCGACAGGCGTGCGCGGAGTCGTCGTTGATGCGGCGGATTTGGCGGAATTGCAGCGCGGTGATGTCATCGAAGAAATCGACCAGCAGCCGGTAACCTCGGTCGCCGAATTCAACAAACTCATTGCTGGCCTCGACCCAGACAGCACCCACGTGTTTTCCATGTGCCGGCATCGTGTTCGCTCATTTATAGTGGTGCGACCGCGCTAGGGGAAGCGACGCGCGCAACCGCGCTGGCGCGCTCGAATACGCAGTGAATAAACCAATGCGCGTCGAAGTCTAAGACGCCATAACACTGTATAACCTTATGAAGCGTTTTTTAATATTTTCGGCGGTATGTGCGTTCGCGTTGACGGTGTTCCAATCGGGCGGCGCGGATGTCTCGGTTAACTTTTTTTACGACAATTTGAATGGCGGTAACTGGTACCAGGTGGCCGATTATGGCTATGTCTGGCAGCCTGATGCCGCGACCAGTGCAGACTGGCGACCGTACACGGATGGCTATTGGGCTTACACCGATGTCGGCTGGACCTGGGTATCGTATGAAGATTTCGGCTGGGCCACCTACCACTATGGCCGCTGGGTCCGACTGGAGGATTATGGTTGGTGCTGGGTTCCCGGCTATGAATGGGGACCGGCCTGGGTTTCATGGCGGACCGGCGGAAATTATATCGGGTGGGCTCCGTTGCCTCCGGAAGGGCGCGGCGAAGTCGTTTATGAAAGTCGGCCAATTACTGGACATGTGGATGTCGAGTTCGGCATCGGTCCGGCCTATTACAATTTCATCGATGTGCGCTTCATCGGCGAGCCGGTGCTACGTGGTCACTTCTACGATTACAATCAGAACGTCGTTTACATCAACAACACGGTGAATGTGACCAACATCACCTATAACAATTCCGTCGTTTACAATTACGGGCCGGACTATGCCGTCTTAAGCAGATATTCGACTCGACCGATTCAGCGGTTGAAACTCGAACGCACCAGCCTCGATCCGCTACAGGCGGTGAAGGCGGGAAATGTCACCAAAGTTCAGGGCGACAAACTCGTTCTGGCGGCGCCATTAAAGTTGCAGAAGGGCAACGCGCAAATTGCGCCGAAAGTCGTGAAGGCCAAGATCGATCAGCCCAAGATTGAAAAGGGTTGGGCGAATATTTCCGATCCGAACACCAAGGCGAAACTGGAGCAGAAATTTAAAACTGAAAATTCGCAAAACGTTCCCCAGCCCAGTATTCAACCGAACGCTGGTGCCAACGTAAACGCCCTGGCTTCACCTGGTGTTTCTCCCTTCGAAAAGGGGAAAGGTAAGCACAAAGGCGAACAACTTGAGAATCAGGCTGCTGCTTCTGTTGCGCCTGGAACTTCGCCAAAGTCCACGGCCATGCCGTTCGAACAAGGGTATGGCAAAAAAGGAAAGGGCCACAGGGTCGAGAACGAACCGGGCACTTCGGTGACAGCTGGGTCCTCACCGGTCGAATCCTTCGAACAGGGCAAAGGTAAGCACAAAGGCCAGAGAGTCGAGAATGAACCCGGCGCGTCCGCTGGCAGTTCACCGGCAGAATCCATGGAGCAAGGCAAGGGTAAGAAGGGCAGAGGTCAGAGATTTGAAAATGAACCAGGCACTTCGGGTGGAACTACTCCCGCGGAGGCTTCCGAGCAGAGCAAGGGTAAGCAAAAGGGACACAGGGAACAGGGCGAACAAACGCCTGGTCTTGGCGGCCCCGTGACTCCGAAAAATCCGAACGCGAATCTGCAAAAACAAAACAATCCCGAAGGCGGCAAACATAAAGGGAACCGCCATCAAGAAAGCGTCCAGCCCGGGCCGGAAAATGTCGGCGCTGGGCCGGGCGGTGGTGGTGGCAAACGTCGCGAGCAGATTCAATCCCAAGGTCAGCCGCAAGGGGGACAGTACGGCCAACAGGGTGGACAGCAAGGCGGTGGCAAACATCGCGAGCAGATTCAATCCCAGGGTCCGCCGCAGGGTGGACAATATGGCCAACAGAGCGGACAGCAAGGCGGCGGCCAGAGTAAGGGTAAAGGAAAGAAAGGCGAAGCTTCCCCAAGTCCGTCTCCCCGGTAACTAACAAGAATTAGACTTATGACGGCCCCGGTACTTCCCGGGGCCGTTTCTTTTGCTGGGGGAGCGCAGGCTACCAGCCTGCACTGTCGGGAGCGTGGAACACGGGCCTGCGGCCTGTGCGCCCAGCGGGTTTCTAACCCGCTGCCTCGGCAATCCACCTACCCGGCCATTCTTAGCGGAGTAAAACTACGCTGGGCGCACAGACTGGAAAGTCTGTGTTCCTTGTTGGGAGCGCAGGCAGCCGAACACCGCAGGCAAGCTGGCTGCGCTCGCAAGAGGAAGAACCAGTGTATCTACAAGAGCTCTGCGATTTGCACGGCATTCAGGGCCGCGCCCTTTAGCAATTGATCGCCCGAAACCCAGAAGGCCAGTCCATTTTCAAACGCGCAGTCGCGCCGCACTCGACCGACCTCACAATTGTCTTTCCCGGCAACGTGCAGCGGCATCGGATACCGATTTCGCGCCGGCTCATCAACCAGCTCCAAACCAGGTGCCTTCGCCAAAACCTCCCGCGCCCGTTCCACCGAAATCGGTTCGGCGAATTCCGCGCTGACCGCGACCGAGTGGGCGCGATAGACCGGAACACGAACACAAGTGACCGAAGCGCAAAATTCGGGGTGATGCATGATACGGCGTCCTTCGTTCTGCATCTTCATTTCTTCTTTGGTATAACCGCTTTCGAGAAATGCATCGACCTGCGGGAGCACATTGAAGGCGATAGGATGCGGATAAACCTCCGCCCGCGCTGGCTGGCTTTCGGCAGCGGCACGCACTTGTTGTTCCAACTCGGCAATCGCGCGAGCGCCGCTGCCGGAGACTGCTTGATAACTTGCAGCGAATACGCGTTTAACGGTGAAAACGCGATGCAGCGGATAGATCGCCATCAGTGCGACTGCGGTAGTGCAATTTGGATTGGCGATGATTCCGCGGTGGAGTTTCGCGTCATCGCCGTTGATTTCCGGAATGACCAGCGGCACTTCCGGGTCCATTCGAAAGGTCGAAGAGTTATCGATCACAATCGCGCCGGCGTCGCGGGCGATCGGCGCAAATTCTCTCGCAACTGTCGTGCCCGCGCTGAACAGCGCGAGATCAATTCCTCGAAACGATTCCCGCCCCAGTTCCGCGACCGGAATCTTTTCGTCGTGAAATACGGCGGATTTGCCGGCTGAACGCTTGGAACCGAAGGCACGGATTGATGCCACTGGAAAGCCGCGCCGCTCCAGCACCCGAAACATTTCAACGCCAACCGCGCCGGTCGCTCCCACTACCGCGATGTGATAAAGTTTGGTCATCCGCAGCCGCATTTTAGGGCAGCGACGGCACGATGCAAAAATCTCCGCTTCATATTCACGTTTCTGTGCGCGATCAGGAATTGAAATTACGCCGCGGCCGCAAAATTATCCACCGTTATCCGGTTTCCACTTCGCGGTTCGGGCTCGGCAGCGAAGAAGGCAGCAAGAAGACGCCGCTGGGCCAGTTTCGCGTTAGCGATAAAGTTGGGGAATCCATGCCTGCCGGCACGATTTTCGTCAGCCGCGTCCCGCTTAAACCGGACGATCCCCTGCCAGGGACGCAAGATCTGGTCTTGTCGCGCATTCTCTGGCTCGACGGGCTGGAGGCGCACAATGCCAATACCCGTGATCGTTTTATTTACATTCACGGGACAAAACATGAGGACAAAATCGGCCAGCCCGACAGCCACGGATGTATCCGGATGCGAAACGCAGATGTCATCGAGCTTTTTGATCTAGTGGATGTGGACACGCCGGTCACAATCAGGGAATGATTCAACGCGTTATCGTGGGCGGCGGAGAAAAGTCGTTGCGCGGTTCGCGTTCGCTAATATAAAGCTCGACAGCAACCAGCTACGAAAGGGGTGAGAAACTGAATGAGAGTTTTAAAAGCAATAATGATCGTGACCGTTTTGGCCAGCGCCGTAAGCTTGGGTGCTTGTGCGCAAAAAAAGGAATCAATGTCCACCGGGACGACGGCGGCTCGTACGTATTCGAAATAAGCTTCCACCTGCGGACAGCTTTAACTTAAAGGCCAGGTCGATTTCGACCTGGCCTTTTCTTGGTGCGCTCCCAATTCTTCGGAGGGACGAGATTCATCTCGTCCTGGACGTGCAGAAGCACGTTCCTCCGTGATTCACGCGAACCGCGAGACGTTTTTCCATCGTCTGCGCGATTCGGAATGACTGAAATGAGATTGTGCGACGCTCTCCCGGAAGTCACATGAATGCGGCCGCGCTTTGTCATTTCGCGATCGAGCAGCTAAGATCGCGCTGTGGAAATTTCAGGCAGCCCGATTTCACTCGCGCAATTGAACGCGGTCGCAACTGGGAATGAGCGCATTGAGCTAACTGACGAATCGCGGGACCGAATTCGCAGGTCGCGCGCCGTCGTTGAAAAAATTCTTGAACAAGGCCAGGTCATCTACGGGATCAGCACCGGTTTTGGCAAACTCTCCGATGTTAAAATTGAATCTGATGCGCTCCGCCAATTACAACTCAATCTTGTCCGCAGCCATTCCTGCGGCGTTGGCAAACCGCTCGCGATTCCGGAAGTGCGCGCGATGATTTTCCTGCGCGCGAACGTCCTCGCGCTTGGTTTTAGTGGCGTCCGATTCGAGGTGGTCGAGTTCCTTTGCCAAATGCTGAATCACGAGGTTTATCCGGTTGTTCCCGAGAAAGGATCGGTCGGTGCCAGCGGCGATCTTGCTCCGCTGGCGCATCTGGCCCTGGCGTTGATTGGTGAAGGCGAATCGTTCTTTGAAAATGAACGTCTGGCTTCAGCCGACGCGCTCGCGCGCGCGGGGCTGAATCCAATCGTGCTCGAAGCAAAGGATGGTCTGGCCTTGCTGAACGGAACTCAGGCCATGCACAGCGTCGGCGGCCTCGCACTCTTTCGCGGCAAACGTCTCGCGCGCGTCGCCGACGTCGCCGGCGCAATGACGCTGGAAGGTTTGATGGGAACGCCGCGCGCCTTCGATTTGCGGATTCAAAAGGCACGACCTCACCCCGGGCAGATGGCGGTCGCGGAACACGTGCGTGCATTGCTTGGGCAAAGCGAAATCCGGGAGTCGCATCGCGCAAACGATCCGCGAGTGCAGGATGCTTATAGTATTCGCTGCATCCCGCAGGTGCACGGTGCCGTGCGTGATGCGCTAGGATATGTGGAGAAAATTCTGGAGATCGAAAGTGCGGGCGCAACCGATAATCCTCTCGTGTTCCCCGATAGCGGGGATGTCATTTCGGGCGGAAATTTTCACGGCGCACCACTAGCACACGCACTCGATTTTGCCGCCATTGCGCTGACGGATTTGATGAGTATCAGCGAGCGGCGAATCGAGCGCATAGTCAATCCCGATTTGAGTTACGGCTTGCCAGCCTTTCTCGCCCGAAAGCCCGGCTTGCAATCCGGTATGATGATTGCGCAGGTCGCGGCGGCCTCGCTTTTGAACGAAGCGAAAGTGCTGGCGCATCCCGCCAGCATCGACAACGTCCCGACCTCCGCCGGGAAAGAAGATCATGTTTCGATGGGGATGACGTCTGCGGTCAAATTACGATCGATCGTGGAAAATGCGGAAAATTTGCTTGCCATCGAATTGCTGGCGGGCGCGGAAGCGCTCGAGCATCGGCGGCCGCTGAAGGGCGGCGCCGGGGTAGAACGCGCTTACGGCACGGTCCGGAAATATGCGGAACCGCTTCTGGAAGACCGCGCCCTCGCGCCGGACATTGCCGCTATCGCGAAAGCAATTCGCGCCGGGAAATTTGACAGCGAACACGAGAAGTTATGAGCGGGAAACGGTCAATTCGCGCGCCACGCGGGGCAGAACGCAGTTGCAAAGGCTGGCACCAGGAAGCGGCCTTGCGCATGCTGATGAACAATCTCGATCCGGAAGTCGCGGAAGCGCCGGACCGACTGATCGTTTACGGCGGCACCGGACGGGCGGCGCGAAGTTGGGAATGTTTTGAAGCTATCGTCGGTTCTTTGCGCGGGCTTGAAAACAACGAGACGCTTCTTGTCCAATCCGGCAAACCGGTCGGAAAATTTCGCACCCATGACGAAGCCCCGCGGGTCCTGATCGCGAATTCCAATCTGGTCGGTCATTGGTCGAACTACGAACAGTTCAACAAACTCGAGCGACTCGGACTAACGATGTACGGACAGATGACGGCCGGTTCCTGGATTTACATCGGCAGCCAGGGAATTGTGCAGGGCACGTTCGAAACCTTTGGCGCGGCCGGGGAGAAACATTTCGACGGAAATCTCGCGGGTAAACTCATCGTCAGCGGTGGACTCGGTGGAATGGGCGGCGCGCAACCGCTGGCCGCGACCATGAATGGCGCATGCTTCATCGGGGTGGAAGTAGATCCGGCGCGGATCGAGAAACGCCTCGCTACCGGCTATTGCGACCACATGGCGAAATCGCTCGATCAAGCATTGCAGTTGGTCGACGAGGCACGAAAGGCAAAGCGCGCAATCTCGGTTGGTCTGGTCGGCAATTGCGCTGATGTGCTCCCGGAAATGCTGAAGCGAAATTTCGTTCCCGATGTGTTGACCGATCAAACCAGCGCGCACGATGCCCTCAACGGGTACGTGCCAAACCAAATCTCGTTAGCCGAAGCCATCGCAATGCGGACAAAGAATCCGGAGGAATATGTCAAGCGCTCGATGCAAGCGATGGCTGAGCATGTCGGCGCGATGTTGGAGTTACAAAAATTCGGTGCCATCACCTTCGATTATGGCAACAATATTCGCACCCAGGCGAAAAAAGCCGGCGTCGAAAATGCATACGACATTCCCGGATTTGTTCCCGAGTACATCCGCCCCCTCTTTTGCGAAGGAAAAGGACCATTCCGCTGGGTTGCGCTCAGCGGCGATCCGAATGATATCGCGCGCACCGACGCTCTCGCGCTAGAGCTTTTCCCCGAAAATGCAATCCTGGCGCGCTGGATGAAGCTGGCGAAAGAGCGCATTCATTTTCAAGGATTGCCGGCGCGCATTTGCTGGCTCGGTTATGGCGAGCGTGCCGAGTTTGGCGTCGCCATGAATGAATTGGTGCGGCGCGGCGAAGTGAAGGCGCCTATCGTCATCGGTCGTGATCACCTCGATACCGGTTCGGTCGCGTCGCCATTTCGCGAAACCGAAGGAATGCTCGACGGCAGCGATGCCATAGCCGACTGGCCACTGTTGAACGCTCTCGTCAACACCGCCGCCGGCGCCTCCTGGATTTCAATTCACAACGGCGGTGGAGTCGGCATCGGCTACTCGCAACACGCCGGGATGGTTGTTGTTGCCGACGGGACCGATAATTCCAAACACCGTCTCGAACGCGTGCTCACCAGCGATCCGGGAATGGGGATTTTGCGCCACGCCGATGCCGGCTACTCGCGCGCAATTGAATTTGCTGCCGCCAACCAGATCGAGATTCCATTACCGGAAAAGGCGCGCGACTAACGAACACGCGGCAGATACTGATCGACTAACCATCTTCGTTGTAGCCGGCATCGATGATGCCGGTCGGGGCTGGCCGGGATCGGCGATCCCGGCTACAAGGGAGCATGCGCAAACATTTGCGACGCCTCGAACGTGTTTGGATTGATTGGCCGATTTACTTTGTTACAACGTGCACTTTCAGACGGCGAGCAATTCTTACCTCAAAGGAAGTTGCAAAGATCCTGACTGAAGAATGGCGCAGTGCGCACGATCGACACGGGTGGGCAATCGGGCGCTATGTCATCATGCCGGATCACGTCCATTTCTTTTGCTCGGCAGAATTAGATGCGAAATCGTTGCCGGTGTTCATGCAGGCATGGAAGCAATGGACGAGTAAGCGGATAGCACGCGAACTCAATTTTTCTGGCACGGTTTGGCAGGAAGAGTTTTTTGATCATGTCCTGCGATCAACTGAGAGCTACAGTCAGAAATGGGATTACGTACGAGAGAATCCGATGCGCGCTGGATTGGTTACAAAGATTGAAGACTGGATTTGGCAGGGCGAGATCGAATCGCTCATGTTGTAGCCGGCATCGGCGATGCCGGTGGTTTTGGCCAGTGAGCGTTGATATGCTAGTAATCAGCCGCAGATGCCATGCAGAAGCTAATCGAATGTGTTCCCAATTTCTCCGAAGGGCGCGATCCGGACATTATTCGACAAATTACTGACGCGATCGCATCGGCCGACGGAGTGTCGCTCCTCGATGTTGATCCAGGCGCAACGACCAACCGCACCGTTGTAACCTTTGTTGGCAGTCCGGAAGCGGTGGTGGAAAGCGCGTTCCGCGGGATTCAAAAGGCGGCGGAATTGATTGATATGCGCAAACACGAGGGCGCGCACCCGCGCATGGGAGCGACCGACGTTTGCCCGTTTATTCCGATCAGCAACGTCAATTGGAAAGAAGCGATCGCTTGCGCAAAGGAATTGGCAAAACGCGTCGGCGACGAATTAAAAATTCCCGTGTATCTCTATGAGAAAGCAGCGAAGAATCCATCGCGCGCAAATCTCGCCATCATCCGGGAGGGCGAATACGAAGGTTTTTTCGACAAAATAAAACAATCGGAGTGGCACCCAGATTTCGGACCTAACGAGTTTAATGCTAAATCGGGCGCGACCGTGATTGGGGCGCGCGAATTCCTGATCGCTTACAATGTCAACCTGAACACCACAGCGGTGAGACGAGCGAATTCGGTTGCTTTCGACGTTCGAGAAATGGGCCGGGTAAAGACGCTCGATGGCACACCCTATGGAAATCCGATGGTCGACGAAAAAGGCGAGCCGATTCGCGTCCCGGGAATGTTGAAACACGTGAAAGCGATTGGCTGGTATGTGGAAGAGTACGGGATCGCGCAGGTTTCGATGAATCTAACGAATATTGAGGAAACACCGCTCCATGCCGCGTTCGACGCCTGCGATCAATCGGCCACCAAGCGCGGCCTGCGTGTGACCGGGTCGGAAATCGTCGGCATGGTTCCCAAGAAATGTCTGGTCGATGCCGGAAGGCATTTTCTCCAGAAACAAAACTGGTCTGAAGGGGCGGCGGAGGAAGAGCTGATTGATATTGCAATCCGCTCCATGGGATTGAGTGAGTTGAAACCGTTCGATCCGAAAGAGAAAATTATTGAACTAAAGATAGAAGCGGCCGTTCCGAAGAAATCGCTGGTGAAGTTGGATCTGCGCCGGTTTTGCAACGAAACCCTGAGCGATTCTCCGGCGCCCGGCGGCGGATCTGTCGCAGCATTAATGGGGGCTCTGGGCGTTTCCCTGGGTGGGATGGTGGCTAATTTGTCGGCCGGGA
>QHRJ01000342.1 GCA_003220075.1 Verrucomicrobiota bacterium | reverse complement strand
GCGAAGAAGTATCCCTTCCAAATAAACTGGAACGACCGACGCCCCATCGGCGCGATCTTCCTGGCCAGCTCGGGAATTAATGTACCCACCAATCCGCGCCGCTGGATCATGAACGAAGGCAAGATCGACGTCACAACCGACGAAGGCAAAGGCGCCTTTCGCACCGCGCTACTCAAGCTGGCTGATGACAGCATCAAGGTGTTAAAAGACGCGAACGCTCAGGGAGTGATCACATGGGACCCTGAAGGGCAGGAGTTTTTGGCATCGTGCTATTACGGCGACCCGCGCCTTACCCCAGTTCTCGCGCCCGAAACTGAGTTTAAGGACGATCGGGGAATAACCGCCATCGACGAATATTTCGAGAAGTTTCGTCGAGCAGGACTTAAAGTGGGAGTGTGCCTCCGCCCGCAGCAGATCACGATGGTGGATGGCAAGCCGGTGCATGGCGCGTCCGATGACTATCACGCCGCACAGGTTCTCAAAGACAAGCTCGCTTATGCCAAAAAGCGGTGGGGCTGCACGCTCTTTTACATCGATTCAACGGTCAGGGTTACAAATGATTCTCTCAACCCTGATGTTTTCAAGGCTGTCGCCGACGCGCATCCCGATGTGCTGCTGATTCCCGAAAACGAGTCGATGCGTTACTTTGCATACTCCGCACCGCTTAATTCCTATGTGCACCACAAGGTGACCTCCACGCCGGTTGGCGCACGAACGGTCTATCCAAAAGCATTTAGTGTACTAATGGCACCTGACGGTGATCGGCCTGAGGATCACGATGCCTTGGTAAACGCCGTCCGGAATGGCGACATCCTGCTTTTCAATGGTTGGTACAGCGATGAGGGAGTTAGGAAAATCAAAAAGCTCTACCAAGAAGCGACCCTGGGAAATGTCGATTCGACGCCTCAGAGATGATCGAACAATGAGCCATTTACGATCATCTAGCGATAGCCTTGTCCGAGCCTTCCATCGCTGAAGTGTCTAAAAACTACTGGGCTTCTGGCCGCCGGGATCGCGCGATGAAAAGAAACAGCAGTAGGAAACAGTTGCCGACGATCTGCTTCGTCCTTGTAGCCAAGGAACTGGGACCTTACGCTGATATGGCAGCGGTCGCCGCTCTTGCAGTTCGCCGACTTCATCCGCAAGCACGAACTATCCTTGTAACGGACGAGTCAACGGCAAGCGCTATCAACCACGATAACCACGCTCTAGGCAATATCGTGAGTGAAATCATCGCGCAGCCGACAGGCACTGACGACCCGATCGTCAGCAGCCGGAGTCTCCGGACGGTTCTGAGACAACTGGTGAAGGGCGACTACGTATATCTCGACAATGACGCCATCGCGGTGCGACCGCTAGATCATGGATGGCCTAACGAAGCCGATCTGGCGGTAGCTCGCGACTGGAACAAGCGCGGTATACCACCGGACGCACTTCCTAATATGGAAAAGGTGCGCGCAAAACTAGGCTGGGAATTCCTGCCGAATCGCTACTTCAACACTGGCGTGATCTTCGTTCGGGACACTCCGGCCGCACACGCCTTCTATGCTGAGTGGCATCGGCGCTGGCAGCAGACGCTCTCATTAGGCATCCCGCAAGATCAGCTGTCTTGTAACAGTGTGATCGCTGCGGGGTTTGCTACGGTCGCAATCCTTCCCGATCGAGATAACTGGTCCGCCTACTCCACAGTGATGCTGCGCGGTCGAGCACGCATTTTCCATTTTTGGGCGAGCGCTTACAGCGGGGAGATTCCTACCGACACGCTCCTTGGACATCTCATTGTCCGATTTCAGCGGGACGGCACTTTGGACGAGGAGGCGATTGCATGCGCGACACGGGACAACTTTCCCTGGATGAATGATGTCGGAGTAAAGCGACTGCTCGCAAGCGGCCTCTACATCCGCGCTGCTGCGTTGGCCGGGCCTCGCATCATACGCCGTATCCGCCGCAAACTCTCCCGTTGAGATTTTCGTGAACGGCGTTTGGGGAGAAAACCTAGACTCTCATTACAAGTACTCTCTCGAATTAATTGCCGGTACAGCACTGGAGTTACAAAAACCAAAAAGCTTTACGAACAAGTGATTGGAAGAAACATACAGTCAACCCTTGAAAGCCACTAGAATTGAAACAGCATTCCG
>QHRJ01000130.1 GCA_003220075.1 Verrucomicrobiota bacterium | reverse complement strand
TCAAACTCCGCGCGAAGCTTTTCGTGAGTCGCGTCATCCCCTGCCGGTTGCATTTTCATTTCCGGCGGTGACGGCAATTCAACCCAGGAGCGGCAACCGCTGAATCGCTTTCCATTTTGCAAAACCCAGACTGGGGAAATTTCAAAGACGCGGACGAAGGCGACATTCAATCCGTCTCCTTTGTAGCCGAAACGTTCCCGCACCACCTCGGGCGAGAGGATGTGCAACGGAGCCAGAGCTTCCGCGATTAGAAGTGAATTAATCCGCAGTGCCCGCTCCACTCTTGCATACCACCGAATTGCGATGGTGCTGCCTGGCGCCGGAATATCAGCCGCTGCAATCCGTACTTTCGCGATCTGCTCATGGAAGAACGTCGGAAACAAAAAGAATTCGCGATGCCGAAATGAAAAACCGCCGCGCCCCTCCGCAATTCCGCCTTTGCGCAAAATTACCGATTGGCGTCCGCGTCCGAGGGCATCGCACACCAGTGACCATTCCTTAAAACCGACGCTTTCCATTTTTCCCACCGCAAATTAGCGTTGTCGCGCGATGCCGTTCAATATCGACCTCCACACCCATACCTTTTTTTCCGGCGACGGTGTTTCCAGCCCGGAAGATCTGATTGCCAGCGCGCGGGCGAAAGGACTGCACGGCCTCGCCATTACTGATCACAATACGTGCGACGCGATCGATTATCTGCTCGGAAAAAAACTGATGCGCGAGGATGGATTGCCGGTGGATGGTTTCCTTGTAATCCCCGGAGTTGAAGTCACTACCGCTGAAGGTCATCTGCTTTGTGTTGGAACAAGCTTGCCGGAGTCGGCGCGCTTGAAGGGACGCGCCGCGCGCGATGTCTGTGCCCTGATTCACGAGCACGGCGGCCTCGCCATACCTCCACATCCCTACGATTTGTTTCGCGCCGGCATCCGCTTCGCCACCCTCGAAACTTTGCCGATTGATGCGCTGGAGGTTTTCAATGCCGCTACTACTCTGCGCCGCTACAACACTTTCGCGTTTCGTTATGCACAATTGCGCGGCCTGCCCATGACCGCAGCAAGCGACGCGCATCACGCCGCTGCGGTCGGGACCGCCTATACCATTCTCAACTGTGACGAGCTATCGGTGAAGTCCGCCCTCGCACAGATTCTCAAAAGCAACGAGCTCAACCAGCGTTACCTCACCCCGCGCGATAGCATGCGAAAGACCTGGAACAACTGGCTGCGTTTGCGCCGGAAAAAACTTCCCGAGATCACTTCGCGCGACGGCGATTAGGGGATAACGCGAGCATGTTGCTCACGTTGTCGACCTTGGCGTCGCCGCTACACCTGGCGTCGCCGCTACACCAGAAAGACCCGTCCGGCAAAATGCCGGACCGAGCGCTCCGCAGGAACCTGCGAAAGCGCGTTACTACGCCTCCCCTCTCCGGGTAGCGTGCGCGTCACGGGTGCTGGCGAAAGCGTCCCCGCTTTCGCGGACTTTTCTGCACGCCTAATAATGCGAAAGATTGTTTCGGCGCGACGCCGAAACCAACACGCGAGACGCGTGCGCTACCCGGAGTTGTTAACTCGCGAGCATCCCCCTCAACTCCTTCACATCGGTGACCGGCGCCTTGCAGGCAAAATCTTCACAAACGTAAGCTGCAGGTTTTCCCCCCACCATCGACATTGCGCGGATCGCCTCGTTAGTCTCGCCAAGATAACTCTGGCTCTCTACGCCATCTGCCAAAAGCAGAACCTTGTTCGGCAAAAAATGCCGATGCACTTCTGCCAGCAACGCCTTTGTTTTAGGCAAATCGGAACCGCCTGCAATCACGATCTGCTGCGGCGCATCTTCCAGAAAATCAAATGTCACCAGCATTTGCGGCAGGGCGCTCGGAAAGTGCGCCAACTGCCGTGCGAAAGTGCGGACCGTTTCCTTTGCGCGTGCCAGCAATTCGGTGTCGTTTCGTATTGCCGCGAGTCGCGCCAAATTCAGCGCCGCCACCGAGCTGGCCGCCGGTTCGGCGCTATCGTTGTCCTCTTTCATCCGTAGCAAAATATTGCTGTCGTGACCCGTGACCGTAAAGTAGCCGCCGTTTTCATTGTCCCAGAAAAGCGCATCCATTTGGCGCTGCAATGCGAGGGCAAATTTTAGCCAGCGAGGTTCGAATGAGGCTTCATAAAGATCAAGCAAGCCTTGAATGACGAAGGCGTAGTCATCGGCGAATCCCTCAACTTCGCTGCGACCTTCGCGATAACTGCGAAACAAAATTTGACGCAACTCATCATAAAGATTGGCGTGAATAAACTCCGCTGCCCGCGTCGCTGTTTCTAGATAAGAGACGTCATCCAATACCTGGGCGCCACGCGCGAAAGCAGAAATCATCAAACCATTCCAAGCCGCGACGATTTTGTCGTCCAAGTGAGGACGAGGACGCTTATTGCGGATCGAAAATAATTTTTGCCGGCTCTGCGCCAGCAATCGTTGAATTGCCTCATCATCATTGTCGTCAACCGGCGAGATACCTGTGCTACGGAATTTCGCGGTCTCGACGATCGAATGTCGCTCGATCAAAATGTTTTTGCCGACAAATTCACCATGAGGATCGGCTCCGGCGGGAACATTTCCGTTTTCTTCAACGCCGTAATGAAATGAAAAAACCCCCGCGTCTTCATCAAGCGCATCGTCGATTTCCTGTTTCGTCCAAACATAAAATGCGCCTTCTGCGTTTTTGCTGTGACCGGGATCGGCGATCCCGGCTACAATCGGGCTGTCTGCATCTTCGGCCGAATAGAATCCGCCCTCTGGCGAAGTCATGTCGCGCCGGACGTAATCAAGAATGTCACGCGCGGTTGCTGCGAATTCCGTATCGCCAGTGATTTGAAACGCGTCGAGATAAGCGCTCGCCAACTGCGCCTGGTCGTAAAGCATTTTCTCGAAATGCGGCACGTGCCAGTGCGCGTCGACAGAATATCGATGAAATCCACCGCCGATGTGATCGTGCATCCCACCAGACGCCATCTTTCGCAATGTCAGCAAGACCATTTCCAAGGCGTGCTGCCCGGAATCCGAATCCGGATTGCGTGCTTGGAAGCGCGTCAAAAAATTGAGCGTGACGGGACGTGGAAATTTTGGCGCGCTACCGAAGCCGCCCTCGCGTGCATCAAAAGTCCGCGCGAATTGCTGGTAAGCCGATTCCAAAATGGCGGCATCGATTCTTCCGGCTGACGTTTGGTCTTTGGCGGCTTCGCGCAGCACATCAACGATGTTCGCTCCCTGCTTCGAAATTTTTTCGCGATCGTTTTTCCAGGCTTCCGCGATTCGCTGTAAAATTCTTTTGAAAGCGGGCTGACCAAAGCGGTCTTCTGGTGGGAAATAGGTTCCGCCGACAAACGGTTCCAGACGCGGCGTAAGCCAAACGCTCATCGGCCAGCCACCGCCGCCGGTTGTCGCCTGGACGAACGTCATGTAAACGCGATCCACATCGGGCCGCTCCTCGCGATCGACTTTAATGTTCACAAACCCGCGATTCATCATTTCGGCCGTGGCAGCATCTTCGAAGGACTCATGCGCCATGACGTGGCACCAGTGACAGGTGGAATAACCGATTGAGAGAAAAATGGGTTTGTCTTCCCGCCGCGCTTTCTCGAATGCCTCCTTCCCCCAGGGAAACCATTCCACCGGGTTCTGCGCGTGCTGCAGAAGGTAGGGCGACTTTTCGTTAGCGAGACGGTTTGCGCGTTTCTCGATGGCGATGTTGTCCGATGTCACTCCTCACTTTCTTGTCATTCCGAGCGAAGTCGAGGAATCTCTCACCTTCTGTCTGAGCAGAAATTAGAGATGTCTCGACTTCGCTCGGCATGACAAAGAATGGACATAGCGCACCTTATTTTGCTTTTCCTGGCTATCGGCGTCATCGCGTTCCTTTATTCCTGCGTCGGTCACGCCGGCGCGTCCGGCTACATCGCGGTGATGACGCTGTTCGGCCTCGTAACCACAACCATCCGCCCAACCGCGCTGGTTTTGAACATTCTCGTTGCGATCATCGCGTCGTTTCAGTTTTGGCGAGCCGGACATTTCTCATGGAAATTATTTTGGCCATTCGCGCTCCTCTCAGTTCCGGCTGCCTACTTCGGTGGTTATCTCCAGTTACCAGCTGGAATTTTGAAAATCACTATCGGACTCGTGCTGCTCTTCTCCGCCGCCCGATTGTTTTTTCGTCGCGGCGATCCTGCAGTCGCCCCCCCACCCTTGCCTGCCGCGCTCGCGGTTGGTTCAGGTATCGGATTTCTCTCTGGTCTAACCGGGACCGGAGGAGGGATTTTTCTTACACCTCTTTTACTTTTTTCCAAGTGGGCGAAAACAAAACAGGCGTCGGCCGTCTCTGCGTTGTTTATTTTGGTAAATTCAATTGCGGGCCTAGCCGGGTTTGTTAGCGCCAGGCAATCCATTCCCGCATTGGCAGTCATTCTTTCCGCCGCCGCAATCATCGGCGGCGCGATTGGTTCGCATTTAGGAAGCCGCAAGTTCCCGGTTCGGACCATTTCGATCTTGCTCGCAACTGTCCTTGTTATCGCAGGCGTCAAATTAATTTTCACGCGGTGATACGCGTTCAGCGTTGTAGGGCGTCTGGGTCAGACGCTAAATTAAGATCGGGGTTTCACAGAAACGCGCTACAATTCATTTTTGCCCGAATGCCGAAGGTTGGGGCGATTGATTCAATCGGGCGCAATGCCGGTCCAACCCTCGGGGAGTTCGGTGAACTGTCTTATGTCGAATAACGTGAATGCGGTCGGAACATAGGCATGTTGCCTGTGCGCCCAGCGCGTTTCCAACGCGCTGTAAAAACTAACGTGATATCTAAGAACAGCAGACAGGTATATCTGCTGGGCGCACAGACTAAAAGTCTATGTTCCACATCCCTCAATAATCTGGGACGAGCTCGGAGGACCGTCCTTACAATAAATTCAGCTTCGGCGCGGTCTCCGGGGACCAGGGATTAGTTTTGAAATCGACCGCAATGATAGCGTCACGGTAACGGATGAGAAGTTCGCGCAACACGGCCAGATCGAGCGCGTAATATTCATCTGGCAGGTCTTCGAGATTCCGCAACGCCAGCGCGAACAAGCGCGTGGCCGGACGCAATCGACGTCCGTGCTTGGCATGCGATGGTTGCTCGTAATTTTTCTGCAAATGCACGAACGCGCCCGCCGCCTGAATCAGCGCCTGGTAAAAACGCGCTAGCTCCGCATTTTTTTCCACCAGCCAAAGTTGTTCGAGCACATCGTGCGCTTCGTAATATTTTTGCGCATTCCACAATTGAAAAAATGCACTGTAATAATTTTGCGACGCTCCCTCCGTGGACCCAGGCTCGAGCGAACGCACAAAATCCGAAATCCGCTCGCGTTTACTCATTGGAGGCATACCTTCGGCAAAGCAAGGAAATGGGCAATCGCTTGAGATGACACGATGACGCCGTCGATCGTCGCTCTCCTGCTCGTGATCGTCGCAGGATTAGTCGTCTGCTCCGCCCTTTTCTCCGGCTTGGAGACCGCGCTCTTCGCTCTCCGCCGCCATCAGCTGCGCCGCCTCCAATCCAATTATCCCGCGCTCGCCGGGTTTGTGCAAAAGTTTCGCGAAAATCCGCGCCGTGTCCTCGCGGTCATTCTCCTTGGTTCCGCGCTCGTGAATGTTTTTCTCATCGTCATTTGTCTGGCTTTACTCTGGGAAACGCCCCGTGCCACCCCGTTACCACCATGGCTGATTGCTGTCTCGCTCTTCGCCATCATCGTTTTTTTCTGCGATTTGCTTCCCAAGCTTGTCGCGCTTTCCGCGCCTTATCGTCTTTCCGCGCTCGGCGTTTTCACTTTGCGCGCGTTAATGCCGCTGCTCGAAACCGTCGGTAGCGCCTTGGAAACAATCAGCGCCGCCATCGTCGAGCTGGTCACGCCCCGGCACATTCGCACTCGCCCGCATTTGTCCGATGAAGAACTCGAAACCCTGATTCAGATCGGGGCCGAACAAGGCACGCTGCAGGAAGCCGAAGGCGAGATAATCCAGGAAGTATTCAAACTCGGCGACAAAACCGCGAAAGATGTGCTCACACCGCGGGTCGACATGTTTGCTCTACCCGATGATCTGACAAATGAGGATGCGATTGCGCATTTGAAAACGCGCCGGCATCGTCGTGTCCCGGTCTATGCCGACTCCCCCGACAACATCCTCGGCATTATCGAAGTAAAATCGTTTCTGCTCCATCCGAACGCGCATTACACCGAGACGATGGTGCCGCCGTCATTCGTGCCCGAAACAATGCGCGCGCTCGATTTGCTGCGCAGTTTTCTGATGCGTTCGCAAGGCATGGCCATCGTGGTGGATGAATTTGGCGGCACTGAAGGCATCGTCACCATCTCCGACATTATCGAAGACATCCTGAGCGATGCCGCTCCGCTTGGCGATACCGATCTCGACATCGAACCACTGGCGGAAGGTCGCTACCTCGTGAATGGCAAAGCGCGTCTCGATGATTTGAGCGAGCGACTGGGGTTCGATTTCGATGCTTCCGGCATCGACACTATCGGTGGCTACGTCTTTAACCAACTCGGCCGTGTTCCCGAAGTCGGCACGGAATTGGAAACGCCGCGCCTGAAAATCACGGTCCGCCGCGTCAATCGCCGCCGAATCGAAGAATTGCTTCTCGAGAAAACGGTGTGCGCGGAATGTGATAGCGATAACGGAGAACTTCCATGATCTGGCTTCTGGTCGCGCTTTGTTGGATCATTTCCTTTCTCTTCGCCGGAATCGAAGCGGGCCTTCTCGCGCTCGATCCGGTCCGCTTGCGGCATCGCGCCAAGGGCGGCGATCGTGCTTCGCGCCGACTGCAAGAAATGCTCAAGGAGCCCGACCAATTGCTGGTCACCGTCCTGCTCGTGACCAATGCCGCGGACATCACTGCGCTCATTATTCTGACCCACGAACTCGTCCTGCGTTTGGGTTGGATCGGCTACCCGATTGCCGTTGCCATCGCGCTACCGGTTTATCTTTTCCTCCTCGGCGTTCTGCCGAAATCATTGTTCCGCCGTTTTCCATTGCGTGCGGTCGCGCGGCTTTCCGGTTTGCTCGAGTTGACCACAAAGTTGTTGTGGCCATTGCACGCCATCGGCGCATTCATCGAACGAACCGTTTTTGCACGCGCCAAAAATCCGCCACGTCTCTTCGCCGGACGTGAAGAGTTAAAAATGATCGCCGTCCAAAGCGAAGAAAGCGGCGCGCTCAGCTCCACCGAACGGGCGATGATTCACCACGTCGTCGACTTCACCTCCGTCAAAGTAGGCGATGTCATGGTCCCCTTCGAAAAAACCTTGTCGTTTAATCCGGATGACTCTCCCAAAGAAGTTTTGGAAACGAGCGGGAAATCCGGAATCGATCGATTCCCCATTTTTGCCGACAACGCTGAGCCCCTCGGTCTGATTAACGTTTACGATATTCTCTTCGACATCGAATCATCCCGTCCACTGCGCCACTACATGCGTCGAATCATTACCGCTTCGGAAAACGAATCCGCTTATCGCGTAGTCCGCCGTCTCCGCGCGGCGCGCATCGGCCTGGCTGCCGTAGTCGACAGCCGCCAAAAATCCACCGGCATTGTCGCGTTAGAAGATCTCGTCCGCCAGCTCGTGCAAGGCTGAGCGATTTATCTGTAGTGGCGGGCCTTTGTCACCCGCATTTCCGGAGGGACGAGCTTCTGCTCGCTCAGGACGCGCGAAAGCGCGCCCCTCCGTCAGACGCGCCTGGGAACGGAACAAACTATTCTATCCGCGAAATCCGCGGTTCTGCAGTCAT
>QHRJ01000129.1 GCA_003220075.1 Verrucomicrobiota bacterium | reverse complement strand
AGGCTGAGGTAGAGAACGATCGGGCGGGTATCGATCTCGCCGCGCGAGAGCGTGCCCATTTGCTCAAGGGCGGAGAAATAGCCAAGGAGTTGTCGCGTCGTCGAACTAACCTCAGTTAGAATAAAAGTGATTAACCCGGAAAAGAAATGCATCGTGATCGCACAAAACGAAATCACGGCTGCGATAATCTGGTTTCTAGTCAGGACCGAAGCGAAACAGCCCACGCTGACGTAAAACATTCCCAATAACAGCAGCATCAAATAAGAACCCCAATACGCGCCGGATGACCCGGCCGCGGTTTGACCGGTGATGTAGTGGAAGATTAAAAAGTAAAGAATGGTGGGAACCCAGAGAACCAAGTAGAAGACGAGGGCGCCAAAGAATTTCGCCAGCACCACCTGCCAGTCTCGCACTGGCGCGGTCATAAGCGGTTCGATCGTGCCCAACTTAAATTCTTCGGCAAACAATCGCATGGTGATGAGCGGGAAGATCAGGACGAAGGCGAACCAGAAAAAGACCGAGTTAAAAAATGCTTCCTGCACCGAATACTGCACGGGCCGCTGGTTCATGAATGAAATCTGGAAATAGAAGTCCGCTCCGCTCACGAACAAAAAGAAGACCAGGACGATGTAGGCGATGGGCGAGTAGAAGTAGCTCGATACTTCGCGTGAAAGAAGGGTGTAGAACTTACGCATTGGTCCTGGCAGACGTTGTAATGGAGTAATGGAGTGGTGGAGTATTGGAGTGCTGAAGCAAAAAAAGGAGATCCGGGTCCTCATCGTCTTCGGCGATTCGCGAGGTCCCTTCTCCCTTATCGCGTTTTTGTTCCAGCTTCTCGATTAGGCGCAACAAGCAGTTCTCAACCTCGTAATGGAAAACATCAAGATCGTGGAAGCGAGCGTCAGATATTTGTTTCGTTTGGTTCAAGCCGATCGCTCGAGTCGTCGTTTCGGCCATTGATCCGAGCGCGTAATAAAGAAACTGAATGTATTCGTTGATTGAGCGACGACCGTACCCTTCTGAGATGTTTGCCGAGATCGACTGAGTTGCGTCGGCCAGCTGCGATCGCAGCTTAAAATCAATCTTCGCTTCTTCATCGATCAGCTGCCAGACAAGGCCAAACAAATCCATCGCCTTCTGCCAAACGATCAAATTCATGTAACCGCGATTTTTGTTCCGAAGCTCGGTCTCGTATCTCATCACTCCATTACTCCATCGCTCCAATTACCCCGGCTCGTCCGAATGGGTGATCTCCACAAACACATCTTCCAGCGTAGCTCGGCGCGCGGTTAACTCGCGCACTTCCCAGTGGCGCTCGCGTGCCAGACGGAAAATCTCCGGTCGAACGTCCGCGCCTGATTCCACCCGCAGCGACAAGACTTTCCAGCCTTTATCATCCGCTTCGCTTACGTCGCGGACACCCGTGATTCTTTTTAGCTCAGTCACCGCGTCATCCGCGCCAACCTTCGCTTCCAGGGTCACGCCGCCCGCCGTCCGAATGCGGCCCAGCAAATTTTCCGGCGTATCGCATGCTTCGATTCGGCCTTTGTTGATAATGATCACGCGCGTACAGGTCATCTCGACCTCGGGCAAAATGTGGGTCGAAAGCAGAATCGTATGTTGTTTGCCCAGATTCTTGATCAGCTCCCGCACCTGGCGGATTTGATTCGGGTCCAGGCCGATCGTCGGTTCATCCAGAATCAGCAGGTCAGGTTCGTGCAGTAACGCGTCGGCTAATCCAACCCGCTGCCGAAATCCTTTCGAAAGCGCGCGAATGAGTTTGTTTTCGACTTCGCGCAACCCGCAAAGTTCTTTCACATCGCCGACACGTTCGCTCATCCGCCGATGTGGAATGCTTTTGAGTGCGGCGCGGTAGTTCAAATACTCGGTCACCCGCATGTCGTTATAGAGAGGCACGTTTTCCGGCATGTAACCAAGGTGTGCCCGGGCCTGAAGTGATTGCTCGAAAATATCGAAACCGGCGATTGACGCCCGGCCGGAGGTCGGCGGCATGAAGCTCGCCAAAATGCGCATCGTCGTTGTCTTGCCCGCCCCGTTTGGCCCGAGGAAACCCATGATCTCTCCCTGGCCGACCTCGAAGTTGAGGTCACGGATCGCGGTCTGCCCTGCGTATTTTTTAGTTAGATTTTCAACTTTGATCATGAAACAAACTCCACCGGAGGAAGAACTTATCCCGTCAGTGAAACGAGACAATACATTCCTTCTCCATGTGGGAGAAGGCTAGGATGAGGGCCTCCGAAGAGGGTATCCTCCATTTCTCGAATTCACGCAATTCTTTTGAGACAACTTTCATCGCGCTGCGTTGTCGAAAAAATTTTAGCGGGCTGTCAATGGCACGGTTTGGAGCTGGCGCGTCCCATCGCTTCGAGCGACGCCGACAGTGAAATCAACCGTCATCCTGCTTTGCACCCGCGCGAGCAGGGCCTCGATCGATTTCACCGAGTTCACATCGTGCCGTCCGACACGGTAAATCACCAGCCCCCGGTTAACCCCAATTTCCGCCGCCGGACTTTCCGGCTCAACCGCGCTAACCAAAACTCCGCGTCCGGAAACTAAGCCAAAGGCATCGGTTAGTTCCGCCGTCAGATCTTGCAATTGCATTCCAAAAAGACGATCGGCATTCGCCCCGGCGGGTTGGTTGGAAGTGCTGCGCGGCTCCGCGGAAGGCTGCTTTTGCGCGACTGCTTTAAATCCTTTGACCACTTCGCGCACGGTCTCGGCCGGAATGGCGAATCCCACTCCCTGCGTTGGAACACCTTGGGGCGTAAATGCCATTTTAGCCGAACTGACTCCGACCAGCCGGCCCGCAATATCGACCACCGGACCGCCAGAATTTCCCGGATTAATCGCCGCGTCGGTTTGCAAAAGATCCTTGTACTCCAGGTCGCCTATCGTGATATCTCGCTTCAGTCCACTGAGCACGCCGCGACTGATCGAACTCCCGTAACCGACCGAATTGCCAAGGACGATCACCGTTTGGCCGAGAAGATTGGGCGAAGAATTATCAAGATTAATGAACGGGAATCCGCTCTGGCCGTCGATTTTGATAAACGCGAGGTCCTTTTTGGGATCGCCCGTTATGTAGTGGGCGTTGTAAACCTTGCCGTCACTCGTGGTCACTTCGATTCTCAGGTCCGCTGCGCGCTGTACCACGTGTTCATTGGTCACAATGTAACCGGCCGGGTCAACGATGAAACCGGAGCCGAGGCTTTGCAGACGCTGTCGAATCTCACGTGGTTGACTGCGGTAGGTGCCAAAGAATTCGGCCGCGAAATCTTCGAACGGATCGCGGATTTGCCGGCGCACTACGCGCTCGGCATTAATGTTAACGACGGCCGGCATCACTTTCGCAACCGCGAGAACAACGGGCTCAGAAGCCGGATCGGTAAGCGTTGACGACGGCAATGGTGTCGGCGTTTGCGCCAGCAATGACTCTGCCGCCACCAAGAGGATGACCACAGCCGTTAACGCGCGAAAACGGACTCTGGGTAGCGCGCGCGTCTCGCGTGCGCTACCCAGATCATTCGCGTTTAACGTGCCTCTGTATTGCATCCCTTCAGGGTGTATGAAATTCTCGCGCAAGTAACCGGGCGCCGTTTCCACTGTCAACTTGCCGGTCGTCTCGTTTTTACGACATTGTCTTGATATCATGCATTCTTCATTCGCCACTCGCCTGAATCTCGATTTGCTCGAGCAGAATTACGAGCGTTGGCAGAAAGATCCCGATTCGGTCGATTCCGGTTGGTCGGCCTTTTTTGAAGGATTCGAGCTCGGGAACCTCGACGGCAAAAATGGTGCGGCAGTTGAAGCGGTACCCGCCGAAGCGCGGCGTGAACTGCGCGAAAGTCCGTTGCAGACGCGCATCGATTCTCTCGTTTACGCCTATCGCATTCTCGGTCACACCATCGCGCGCGTAAATCCATTGGCGGAAAAACGGCCGGAGAACCCACTGCTCAGCCTGCGCGAATTCGGATTTAGCGACAAGGATCTCGACTACCCGGTTTCGTCCAAATTCTTTCTCGATAATCGTCAGATGAGGTTGCGCGAAATGATCGCGCTGCTCGATCAAATTTACGCCGGCTCCATTGGCGCGGAATTTCAGCACATTCAAAACACTCGCGTTCGCGATTGGGTGCGGCACCGGCTTGAATCGCGCATCTTCGCCCGGCCGCCCTCGCCGGAAATACAAGTCGCGCTTCTCCGCTCATTACTCGAATCGGAAACGTTCGAAGTTTTTTTGCACACCAGTTACGTCGGACAAAAACGTTTTTCGCTCCAGGGCGCGGAGGGCTTAATGGCAATCCTCGATACCTTGCTTCACAAATGTGCCAGCGATGGCATCGAAGAAATCTGCATGGGCATGGCGCACCGCGGCCGGCTCAATGTCCTGGCGAATTTTCTCAGGAAATCGCTCAACGTCATTTTCACCGAGTTCACTGAGAATTATATCCCAGCTCTTGTCGCCGGCGATGGCGACGTGAAGTATCACCTCGGCTATCGCACCGTGCGCAAACTTGCCGCTGGCGAAGTCGAGATCCGCCTTTCGGCAAACCCCAGCCATCTCGAAGCAGTCGATCCGGTCGTAGAAGGAACGGCGCGCGCGCGCCAACGCATTCGCGGCGATACCGAACATCGGCGCAAAGTTCTGCCACTTTTAATTCATGGCGACGCTGCCTTCGCCGGGCAGGGCATCGTGGCAGAAACGCTCAACCTGTCGCAGTTGGCTGGTTATTCCACCGGTGGTACCTTCCACATTGTGGTCAACAACCAGATCGGTTTCACCACTCTGCCGGAAGACGCTCGCTCATCGATGTATGCAACCGACATCGCCAAAATGATCGAGGTTCCCATTCTTCACGTGAACGGTGAAGACCCACTCGCGCTCAAGTTCGTAACTGAAATGGCGCTCGATTTTCGCCAGGAATTCGGACGCGACTTTGTCGTCGACATGTATTGCTACCGCAAATACGGCCACCAGGAGGTAGATGAGCCGAGCTTTACCCAGCCGGATCTTTACGCCAGGATCGATAAGCGGCCATCGGTCACGCAGATCTATAAACGGGAGTTGCTCGATCGCGGCGTGATGACTCCGGACGACGCGGCTTCACTCGAGACCGAGTTCCAACTTCGGCTGGAGATGGCGCTCGAATACATCAAGGCGCTGGAGAAACAAAAAACGGGCGAGCAGGCGAAGTTCAAGGAATCGACGGCTGTTTTTCAATCTAAATATAGCACCGAATCGAAACCGACCGCGATCAGCGAGGAAACGCTGCGCACGATTGTCGATGGACTCACGCGTGTCCCGGAAGGGTTTCATATTCTGCCGAAAGTGAAACGGATGCTGATCGATCGGCGTCGGCAAATTTTTAAGGAGGGCGGTCCGTATGATTGGGGATTTGCCGAAGCGCTGGCCTTTGGGGCGCTGCTACTGGAAAATATTCCGCTGCGATTGTCCGGTCAGGACAGCCGACGCGGCACCTTCGGCCAGCGTCATGCCTATTGGCACGACGCGAAAACGGGCGCGCCCTACAATCCGCTGATGCATCTAGCGGAAAAACAGGCGCGCATTTGCGTTTACAACAGTCTGCTCTCAGAAGCCGCTGTGCTCGGATTCGACTACGGTTACTCGCTCGATTACCCAAACATGTTGTGTTTGTGGGAAGCGCAGTTCGGCGATTTTGCTAACGGGGCCCAGACGATCATCGATCAGTTCATCGTTTCCGCCGAATCAAAATGGCAGCGGCCGAGCGGGATCGTTCTACTTTTGCCGCACGGGTACGAAGGGCAGGGCTCGGAACATTCCAGCGCCCGGCTCGAGCGTTTTCTTCAAGCCTGCGCCGAAGACAACATCCAAGTCTGCGTTCCGACCACACCCGCACAGTATTTCCACGCTTTGCGGCGGCAAATGAAACGCGATTTCATCAAGCCACTCATCCTCATGACGCCAAAAAGCCTCCTGCGCGCGGAATTCTCGACTTCTCGTGCGGAAGATTTTACCCGCGGAAAATTTCACGAAATCATTCCCGACTCTGTAGCCGCAGTCGCCGGCCGCGACCTCGAAAAAATCGAACGTGTGATCTTGTGCTCCGGAAAAGTCTATTTCGATCTAATTGCCCATCGCGAAAAAGAAAAAATCACCAACAGCGCAATCATCCGCATCGAGCAGCTCTATCCGTTGGATGAGAAACAATTGCGCGTGGCCGTTGAAGCCTTCCCGAAAGAAGCACGACCGGTTTGGTGCCAGGAAGAATCGCAAAACATGGGGGCGTGGAGTTTTATCGAGCCGCGTTTGCGTGCCATGTTTGGCCGCGAAGTTGGCTACGCCGGCCGCAACGCCAGCGCCAGCCCCGCCGTCGGCGCCCTCGCTCTTCATAAACGCGAACAAGCGTGTCTGATCGCGGAAGCGTTTTCGGTTTGATGGAGCACAACTCCCTCCCGATGATCCAGTCAAGGTCTCTGTCTGGATTCGTCATTCGTGCTTCGTCATTGGATTAATGGATGGCGTCGCAACGGTGAGATCGCGTCGCGCCAATCGCTCAATACTTGTTAGCTCATGACAGAGGACATGCATCTTTATGAAACCCACCTTCCGGTGAAAGACACCGACCTTTCCAGCCGGTTTTATATTGATGTCGTAGGACTGGAGTACGCCTACCGTGATTTAACCCGCGATGTTGTCTTTCTCTGGATCGGCTCCAACAAACGTTCAATGCTTGGCCTGTGGGGTCCGACCACGCCTTGGGGCCAATCTCGTCGGTGTCATTTTGCTGTCGCCGTCGCCTTGCCCGATCTGCTTGCCGCCGGTTCGCACCTCAGCGCCCTCGGCATCGTTACACGGGATTTTTCGGGAAAGATTACAACCGAACCATCGGTCATCGGTTGGATGCCATCAGCGCAGCTTTACTTCTCCGATCCGGACGGACACAGCGTCGAATTCATCACGCTACTTGATGAAACGCCCGAACCTGCCTTTGTCGGTTCGCTTTCTGCCTGGAAGGCACGACGAGAGATGGTTCAACCGCGTTGAGAGAAACGACGCGCTCGCCATTTGAATTCTGTAGCGGCAGCCGTGTCGGATGCACTCCGGTTCCGATCTCGCGGTGTTATGCCGGCGACACGCCGGCCACTACAGGAACTTGGAGCTATTAAGGTGAAATGACTTGGCGTTCGACTCGCGCGGCGGTTTGCGCTTATGTAGCCGCGCAATGAGCGTGCAGGTGAAAATTCCCGCCGTCGGCGAATCGATTTCCAGCGGTGTCGTTTCCGTCTGGCACAAGAAATCTGGCGAGCAGGTAAAAAAAGGCGACCCGCTCTTCACTCTCGAGACGGACAAAGTTTCGACTGAAATCGTTGCCGAAGCTGATGGCGTGCTCAAAACCAAAGCCGCCGAAGGTCAGGAAGTAAAAATCGGCGAAGTCGTGGCGGAAATCGAAGAGTCCGGCGCGGCAGTCGAAACAGCGCCTGCAAAAAAGGAAAAGAGCGCGCCAGAGCAAGCTTCTGTAGCCGCGGTCGCTGACCGCGGCCGGCCGGAGTCGC
>QHRJ01000041.1 GCA_003220075.1 Verrucomicrobiota bacterium | reverse complement strand
ATTTCAGGCGACAAAATGAAAGCGGCAGCGGAAATGGTTAAGAAGTTTGCCGGAGCTACTCCGGCTGAGCAAAAATCGAAGCTGACTCCGCTTGGCCGCAAGGAAACTGTGAACGGCATGCCGACGGATGTATTCACCACCGACACGGCTGTGGGCAAAGCGACGTATTACATCGCCACCAACTACCCGGACGCAGCCGCGATCATGAAAGAAATGAAAATGGCCCAACCGTCCGCTTTGGCGAACTCTGGCACGAACGTTCCAGATTTTAGGGACCTGCCCGGCGTTCCAGTGAAGATTGAGATGGATACGGTAAGAGGGCACGTCGTTATGACCCTGGTTTCAGTCAAGCGCGATCCGATTCCGAACAGCGAATTTTCCGTTCCGGCGGATTACACAGAGATGAAAATGCCTGATATTTTCGGCGGGAAAAATGCGCCGGATAATCCGGCGGAGAAAATCCCGGCGGCGCCGCGGGTCGTGCCAATGCCGTCCGCCACTCCGTAATCAGGACGGCCTGCAGTGTCGTCGCCATTTATTCTTGCATCGAATTCGTCGCGGCGCCGCGCCCTTTTGACGGGGGCAGGGTATGAATTCGAAGTCATAGGCCCCGCCGTCAACGAAGTGGCGATGGCACATTTATCTTTGTGCGAGCTGACAATCGCGAACGCCACCCGCAAAGGATTGGGCGTGTCCCATGTTCACCCGCATCGGATCGTTCTCGCGGCCGATACCCTTGTCGCACTCGAAGGGGAAATCATCGGCAAGCCGCGTGATCTGAATCATGCGGGCGTGATTCTGCGACGGTTGAGCGGACGAACGCACGATGTCTGCACGGGAGTTTGCATAGTCGGTCCACAAAAAAAAATCAGCTTCGCTGAGATCTCACAGGTTCGTTTCCGCAGGCTGAACGAGAGCGATATCGCCAATTACTTTCGCGTCGTAAATCCGATCGACAAAGCTGGCGCCTACGCCGCGCAAGCTGCTGGCCGCAGTATTATCGCATCGATTGAAGGTTCGTTTACGAATGTGATCGGCCTGCCGATGGAGCGCACGACCGAAGTGCTCGCGCAATTTGGACTTCGCCCTGTTAACGTGTCTCGACCGCAACTTCCGGCGGAGTTGTCGCAGCGTGAGCCGGCTCGCGTTTCAAGACTCGGTACAAAAACCAAACGATGAAACAATTGGCCGCGAGAATAATGACGGCAGTGAAGCTGGGCCGATAGTAAATGTGACGTACTTCCAGCGGAATCAATGCTCCGGTCGCGAAGACCATGAGATACTCCGCCCATCTTTTTTGTAAATAGACGCCAACGCCTTCGGTGAATAGGACCGCGGAATAAAAGAGGCTAAGGAAGCCGGTTGCGCGCCAGACGCCGCCACCAGCCAGCATCGCCTGTAAGCGGTTGAGTAAGTAATGCACCGCTTTGCTATGCTTGAGCAAGATCTCATCTGCCACCCAATCCGAAATGTTGTCCATCCACACGGCGCGCGAATTCAAAAAAAGGATCGAAATCCCGAGCACGAGAAGCAGGATTCCTTTGCCGATCTTAAAAAGCGCGATCAGCTTGAGATAACGAACGCGGTTTTGCGGCCGCAGAATCTTGAGGTCAGCCGTGGAATGAGGCACCCGTAATCTTCCCCTGATCTGCTTCAGTCCGCAACGATTGCGCTCCCGCGACAGCAGACCTCCAGCTTGTTTCCATCGGGATCTTCAAAAAATAACGCGTAATAACCAGGACTGTACTCAGGCCAGATTTGCGGCCCTTCCAGGTTTTGTCCGCCGGCTTCGCGCACAATTTTGGCCACGCGATCTACCTGTTCGCGCGTCTCCGCCCAAAAAGCGATCCGTGTCTCGTTTGGGCAATGATTAGCATCTTCAGTAAACCCGAAAAATTCCGACGGTTTGCCTCCGCCATCTTTTTCAAATGCGCCCCACTCTTCCGCGCTTTTGTCGAGAGTAAATCCAATCGCCGGCAAGATTTTGGCGAAAAACTCCTGCGCTCGCGTCCGGTTTCGCACGCGCAGATCGATATGATCAAAGAGACGAGTTTGCAAAGTTCCGGGTAAGTTTTTTCTCCCGGACGGACTCGGGTTCGATCACCGTTTCGTTTCCCAACAAAAAGTCAGACGGACAAGGTGCGGCGGACTCGCCTAGTCGCTTTCGTCTTTCAGCAGCGAGCGAATCTCTCCGCGCAATTCCGCCGAATTTTCGTGCCCATGGGCCGAGACGGCGTGTTGCACCGCGGCATCGAGAACTTCTTCCTCGGTGCCGGAAATCTTCAACGAGCAGTTTTTCTCGCTGGGATGGTCGCGGCAGTCGATCGATTTTCGAGTCGCCATAAGTCAACTTTTCTTTAGTTCAGCCAAAGCTTGCAGTACTTCCTCGCTGTGGGTCTGTGGTTTTACTCCCGTAAATACTTTCGCGATTTTCCCTTCCGGACTGATGATGAATGTATTGCGGGCCGACATCTTCTTTCCGTCGTAATCCTTCACCGAGCCGTAGGCCTCCGACACCTTGGCATCGGTATCGGCCAGGAGCTTAAAGTTCAATCCTTCCTTTGCACAAAAGTTCTTATGCGATTCGGCGTTGTCTACACTGACCCCGAGGATGATCGCACTGGCGTTTTGGTATTTAGTCAGATCGCGCTGAAAGTTTTGCGCTTCCAGGGTGCAACCACTGGTAAAATCCTTTGGGTAAAAATAGAGGACGACCCATTTGCCCTTGTAATCATTCAAACTAACTTGCCTGCCGTCGTTGGAAGGAAGAGTGACCGCGGGCGCGGCCGCGCCGACTTGGGGTGTGGTTTGTGCCATGACGAGTGATGCTGCCGTCAGAAAAATGGTAGTTACTATGGTGGTCTTCATGGTAAGGGTTCAGTTAACCGCACGCCTGCTTCTTCGCAAACGCCGTCCAGTAAATTCCAGTAAGCATCAAGCGCTTTTTCCGCCGAGTTCATGACTGCGCCCGGCGGGGCGCCAGCATCGAGGCAGCGAACGAGCGCGGCGCGTTCGGAGGCGCGATGCTCCAGATCAGCCGTGGCATGAACGGCAAAATAGCTCAATGCTTCAGGACTTTTTATTTTATAGGATTCACGCAGCCCGCGCATCTTCTCACCGGCTACTTCTGGCTGCTGGGATTCATAGGCATAAAGCGCGGTGAGTCCGCTGGCGATGCCTTGGCTAGTTAAACGATCGAAGGTGGAGATGGTACTGGCTACTTTCGCAAGAGGTTTGGCGCGTTTGACTTTGTCTCGGTCTTGTCCGGTCGCTGTCGCAAAATCAAGCCACAGCTCGGGATGCGGCGCGGGATTAGTCAGTTCGTCGAGCAAATTATCCTCCAGAGCACGCTTGGTGGAGGAATCAACTGCACACTTAATCGCGTTCTCCAGATAAGTTGGGAAAGCCGCGACATGCGGATAGTAAACGCGGGAATAGGCGGCAAGCTGATAGCGGGTCAATTCGCCGCGTTTCCAGGCACGGTAGAATGGATGCCGCAGGATCGATCGCTCGCGAATCAAATCATCCAAGGCACGCAGGTTTTTTTCGGTTCTCATAAACGTACAATGCTTCGGCGGCTCCTTGCCGGAACGCAAGTCAAAAAAAACTTCTTCCACGTGCACGTGCTAGGCAACCCAGTTCCACTGGGAATGCATCAGCATGAACAGGGCAGCCAGCATGGTTGAGGCGACGACGTAGCCGAGATGAAAGGCGCGACTACGAGCGCCGATGAGCGCGAGGACGACAAAGAGAGGAAAAGTGACGAGATCAAAGCGCGGTATGGACCCGAACATGCCCCAGCAAGAAAAGAACGCGACAGCTGTCCAAAGGTACACGCTGTAAGAGACGCTCAATTGTCGCAAGCCAGCTATAGCCCCGCCTAGCAGTAAAAGCAGGAAACAAAAATCGAGTCTATCGTGGTGCTCCGGACTTAACGCTGGCGCGTGCCGTAGGAACCAGACAAGAGGATGCCAGGGCCACATCAAGTGCCGTCTCCAGATGCCCTGGACGTCGAACATGACGGTCCAGCTCCCGAACCTCAGCTTTAAAAACAGTGCGAAAGTAAAGGCTGCAGCCGGAATTAGCGCAAAAGCCGTGATGTTCCAACCTACCTTTCGCAAGGTGAAGCTCCGTTCGCGGAAATACTCAATCAACAAAGGAAGAGCTAGGATGATTCCTTGGGAGCGAGTGAGGGTTGCCAGAGCGGCGAAACTGCAGGCCAGCAACCACCGATTGGTCCGGGCGTAATAAAACGCTCCAACCGTCAATGCCAGGAACAATGATTCGCTATAGACGCCAGAGAAGAAAAAGGTCGTCGGAAAGATTAGAAGGTAGATAATTGAGCAGGAAGCGATTTCCTCGCCGAAGTCTATCGCAAGAAGAGCGCGGAAGTAAGTAAGACCAATAAGTAACGCAGTATTCGACAGTGCGATGGCGGTTACTAACCACCAGTAGTCGTTCGCCGGGAGAAAAAGCAGCGCATGAATAGCCCGGATAAACAACGGGTAAAGTGGGAAGAAAGCAGTATTGCTGGGAGAGCCGGGCTCATAGTAGTAACCGTCGCGCGCAATCTCGACATACCACCCAGCATCCCAGCGCGATAACATGTTCACCCAGGGATGAGAAGTTGGAGTAATGTGATCCACCACGGTGTGCTTGTTGCCATCAGTGCCGATCTCCCAGGCTGAGGGAAAGGTGACAGGAAGCGGGAGTAAACGAACCCCCAGCCATCCAACCAGTAAGAGAGCTAATCGGGTAATAACAAACGGGATGATCACCTGGCGGATGAACCATTCAGGTATTTTGGAAAAGGCAGAACCGATTCGCGCTTTCAAAACTTCCGGGCGACTGATCAAAAGGTGACGAGGATTTGGACAATCGGACATTCCACTCGAACAATCGAGGAGTTTATTGGCGCGTTGCAGGCAAATGGAATCAAGCTCGTCGCTGATGTCCGGCTCTTGCCAGGCTCGAAGCGGTATCCGCAGTTTAACAAAGAAGAGCTGGCGAAATCCCTAAGACAGGACGGGATTGATTACGAACATTTTCCGGAACTGGGCGGGCGACGAAGGGCAAGGAAGGATTCGCATAACACCGCCTGGCGCAACGAATCATTTCGCGGTTACGCCGACCACATGGAAATAGCGGAATTCGCCCGTGGAATTGCACGGTTGCAGGAAATTGCAGACCGCCATGGCGCGGCCGCAATCATGTGCGCCGAAGCGGTATGGTGGAGATGCCATCGCGGTCTGATTGCCGATTACTTGAAGGTCCAAGGGATCGAAGTCATTCACATCATCAACGAGAACAAAACCGAGACGCATCCTTTCACATCTGCAGCACGAGTGATAGATGGAAAGCTCGATTACTCTGGCAAGCAGCCGGAACTATCTATTTAGTGAAGGCCTCAAACCGACCAGCTGCTCGACGGAGTCTCGCCCTACCAAGGCGTGCTCGCGACGTTTCACTGGTAGGACGATGCTCTGCGGAGGCGCACTAGTGGTTGGGAAAGCGCGCTCGCGACTTCCTCAAGCGGTCTTCGCTGCAAAATCATCAATGGATGAGCCAACACTGGAATTGGTTTGTTGATCCCGATCGGCAGGCGTGAGCTTTTCGCGGGGATGATAACGAGGTCCAAGGGCGTCCAGAACGAGGTAACATTCAGGTTACCCAAGATCGAACAATCTTCGTTAAGCTTCCGCAGGAACTCGCTAATTGGGCGCATTTCTTTGCAAGCGGCGCGATCACTCAGACGGGCGAGCAAAGTGCCGTGATTGGGTGCTGAAATGGTGACGAGGCGATCGACTCGCGAACTGCCTCCAAGCATTTGAATATAGTAGCGGCAAACCAATCCACCCATGCTAAAGCCGACAAGATCGATCCTTTCCCTGACCGAAAATTGTGTCTGGATGTAGTCGCAATTGCAGCGATAACGCTTCCAGACTGATTCGGCCGTCACCTGGCTTTAGGTCTATTGCGAGTGTTTCGCGACCATCTCGGGCGAGCCGCGCCCTTAGTATTCGCATCGATGCAGCGGAATCCGCGATGCCGTGAACGAGCAGAACTCGGTTTTGCGTGCCTGGCTTATCTATCGCTAAGGCGGAACGATGATCGTTGGCAAAGATTCCAGCGGCGCAAGCTACACAGATTCGGCAACTGATATTTCTCACCCCCAAGCATCCGCGCTTGTCGCAGCAGGCGTGAATTGAAAAATTCTGATCGATCATCGATGCCGACTCATCGTCTGAATCGATGTTAGATCATGTATTATCGATTACGGCGATTCAGTGAATTGCGGCACAATAGTTCCGTGCAAACGCCATTTACGGAGTGGAACTTATGGACCGGTTGGGTCGCCACACTCGCGGGCGTCATATCCGGCGCGGTGATCGGACTCTTTTTTCAGCGCGAGGAATGGCTCGGCGGCTACTCTTGCTATCGGCGTCGCCTATTGCGGCTTGGTCACATTTCGTTTTTCGGCCTGGGATTTACTAACATCCTTTTTGGTCTCACCGGTCGCGTTTTGCTGACGGTTCCGGGAACCGCGGCGGTGTTGATGATTGCGAGCGCAGTCACCATGCCAATTTGCTGTTTTCTCACCGCTTGGCGCATGCGGTTTCGAATCCTTTTCCCTTTGCCGGTGATCAGCGCCACCGCGGGAATCCTGATGTTGCTTATGAACTGGAGGGCGCAATGAAAATCGGATTCATCGCCATGAGCGGTCTTCGTCTTTGCGACGTGGAGCTGCTAAACCTTGGCCTTACCTTCCCGGGCGTTTCCCGGCGCAAGAACGCCATCGAAGCGTTGCCCAGTCTCGGTTTGCTTACCCTGGCGGGAATGACGCCGCCGCACATTACGGTGGAATATTTGGAAGTGCGCGATGTGGACTTGGACCATCTGACTCGCGATTTCGATGCAGTCGCGATCTCGACCTTAACCGCAACCGCCAACGAAGCTTACCGGCTGGCCGCCCGATTTCAGTCGATCGGCACAAAAGTGATTCTTGGCGGGCTCCACGTATCTGCTTTGCCCGAGGAAGCGGCAAGGCACGCCGACGCCATTGTGATTGGAGAAGGCGAATCGAGCTGGCCCGAGATCGTCCACGATTTGGAGATGGGAAAATTGAATGCGATTTACGATGGCCGATTGAGACCGTTCGACTTGGCACAATCTCCAGTGCCGCGATTCGAGTTGCTTGCGCCCGATCGTTACCCGCGATTTACCGTGCAAACTCAGCGCGGCTGTCCGTGGCGTTGCGAATTCTGCGCCGCGTCTATCCGGATTTCCCCGCAATTCAAAGTGAAGCCGGTCGATCGGGTGATTGCAGAGATTCGGCGACTGAAAGAGCTATGGCGCGATCCATTCGTTGAGTTTGCCGACGATAACACCTTTGTGAATCGAGCCCATTCCAAGCAACTGATGCGAGCGCTTGCGCGCGAAAACATTCGCTGGTTTACCGAAACGGATTTGTCGATTGCGCAAGATCCAGAGTTGCTGCGGTTGATGCGCGGGGCTGGATGCGCCCAGGTCTTGATAGGTTTTGAAAGCCCATCGCAGCGAGTCCTGTACGGAGTCGAGCAGCGGAGTGATTGGAAAGCGCGTCAGTGGGAAAATTATCGCGCCGCGGTCGAGCGCATTCAGCGCACCGGCATCACCGTCAACGGCTGCTTTGTTATCGGCCTGGATGGTGCCGGCAACGAGCAATTCGACGACGTTTTCGATTTCGTTCGCGAAAGCGGTCTCTACGATGTGCAAATCACCTTTCTCACTCCCTTTCCCGGCACACCATTGTACGAGCGTTTTCGACGATCGGGGCGGCTCTTGAATGAACGCGCCTGGAATCGCTGCACTCTTTTTGACATTAATTTTCAGCCGGCCGCGATGAGCGTCGCAGAATTGCGCCGCGGTTTCGAAAATCTGGGACGCCGCCTTTATCATCCGGATTTCGTGCGTGAACGCAGCCGGCGGTTCCTGCAGAATTTTCGTACTGCTCGCGCGGAAGAACGGCGCGCTGCCTGATGAACATTCATCATCTCGAATTATTTTATTTCATCGCCACGCATGGCGGGATCACGGAAGCGGCGCGGAAGATGCCGTACGGCATTCAACAGCCGGCGATTAGTGCGCAGATTCTGCGTTTGGAAGAAGATCTCGGCTTGAAATTGTTTCAACGACGGCCCTTTCAACTCACGCCCGCTGGTCGCGAGCTTTACGAGTTTGCCGCGCCATTCTTTTCGCGCGTTCAGGAAACATCAGAGCGCTTGCGTGGCGAAACCGCTCAACGCTTGCGGCTCGCCGCCTTGACCACCATCCTGCGCGATCATCTTCCGAATTTGTTGGTCCGACATCGTCGGCGCTTTCCGCATTTGAAATTGCGTCTGCACGATGCCAATCAGGCCATGGCCGAAGCGCTGCTGAAGAAGCAGCAAATCGATCTCGCGATTACGGAGCTGGAAGGCAAACCGGCCATGGGAATTCGAAGCGAAGCCCTGCTGCAGGTGTCACTGATATTGCTCGTTCCGGAAAATCATGACGCCAGGTCTGCCCGCGAGATTCTGAAACGGACCGCATCCGAACTGTTAATCGCGTTGCCTGAGAATGAAGCGCTGACGAAACTGTTCCGGCGCGGATTGGCCGCGGAAGAGCTGGTTTGGCCGACGAGTATCGAAGCGGGCTCGCTGGAATTGGTCGCGCCTTATGTGGCGGTGGGGTTTGGCATTGCTCTCAGTGTTCTGCCGCCGGGAGGCCGGGCGCCGGCGCGAACGCGAGCGTTGCCTTTGCGCGGATTCCCAAATCTAGTAGTGGCCGCGTTGTGGACGGGCAAATTACCGCCGATTGCGGAATCGTTTTTGGAATTGTTGCGGACGGAAGCACGCGCTCTCAGCCATTCATAAAATAATTTCTTGGAGCGGTCATAGAGTTAACATTTGCTGTCGCATATGCGACATTAAAATGTTAACTCGGTTTGTCGGGGATGGCGTCATTGCAGACTTTTTAGCGCGAGCTGGCGTTAGCGCCAATTGCGGTGCGCTTCGTATGCAGGAATCGGCGGCGAAGTTTTTTCGCGCTCCAACATTCTTTCCGCGAGCCAATGAAACCATTCGTTACCAGTCTCCCGATTCAGAGTGCGCCGCCATTCTTCGGAATAAACCCTCAATTTCTGCCATGAGATCACCAGAGGACCGCTGAAGAAATCGTCCACTAAATCAAGCGTCACTTCGCGGCGAAAAACCAGCACACCGAGGCTTTCCCAAGTGAGCGAGACTAAATAGACCGCATCTTCGCCATCGGGTCCGAGCACTTCTCGTATTTTTGCAGCGTCGGCTCCATCGGGCAAGGAAAGGACGCGACGCAATGCGGCGGTAAACGCCGGGCTCTGAAATGACCGTACCAATTCAAGCATGGCGTCGCGCTGCCGCCGTTGCCGATACTGCCGGATTTGCGCTGCTGCGAAAATGACGCCCGCGGTGACCGCGATGGCGTTAATCAAATTCGCGAGCGTGGAGATATCCATTGGCGTTGATTATAGAGAGCCGAACATGACCGAAAAGTGTGAGTTGGGTCGGGCCGGGACGACTGGACTTATAGTTGTCATGCGTTGATGCGAAGTCGTAAGTGTCATGGGCCACGCCTGCCCGTTTCCATCACACAAACATAACTTGTGATTATTTCGTTGCGGCGGGCAGCCTCAAATTTTCCCATTAATCCGGCTGAATTATTTCGTCGGGACGACGATCCGGTGCGCCTCGCTCCCGGTCAGACCGTGTTTCAGGAGGGCGAGACAGGTGATTGTATGTATGTCGTACTCGAAGGGTCGGCCGATGTGTTCGTGGGCGAGATTCTGGTCGAGAGTGGAACTCCGGGCGCGTTGCTCGAAGAAATAGCGCTGGCGGATTCAAGCCCGCGCGCCGCCACGGTGGTTGCAACCATGCCAGCGCGCCTGGCCAGGATCGATGAGCGCCGTTTCCATTTTCTCGTTCAACAGACGCCCTCTTTCGCGACGCGTGATGAAAGTGTTGGCGGAACGGCTGCGTCATATGAACTTGATGACGAGAAATCAGGCGGTGGCTTAGGAGTAATTGGGTCGGCCGGGACTCGAACCCGGGACCAACCCCAAAAATTGTTTCGGGGGCTGCTCTCATTTTTTGACTCAGCGATATAAGTGCGGCAATGGCGATGCGCGGATTCTTTCTGCGTTTTAATTGGATTTCAAAGATCCGCGCGCCTCGGCAATTGAATCGAGACGAGCAAAAGCGATCAGTTCCGGATCGTTTCCGAATCGATGAGTGGTGTGATTTCCGCCGCGCCGATGTTCTGACAAACGACGCTCGAGATCCTCAGTCGATCCGACGTAATGCCGTCCAGAAGCGCAGGATATAAACCCAAGCCATACAAAACTGGGTTGGGCGGGACTCGAACCCGCAGCCAACGCCTTAAAAGGGCGCTGCTCTACCATTGAGCTACCAACCCGGAAATTTTAGCCTTAGTAGTCTGCCATCGGAATCGCAACCAACCCCGAAAGCTTTCGGGGCTGCTCTACCGATTGAGCTACCGACCCGCAGGCGAACCGTTTTCTAATCCGATTTGAAGGTCGAGGCAACATTTGTAGGACGGACGATTCCTCCCCAAGAAATGGAATGCGACGGTGCGCGTCCCTCCAAGTGGAGGAAATCGGCGGTCATAGACATCGAAAGCCTTCGCGAGCAGGCCGCCACTACAGGATTGCCGCCAAGTCGCGTAGCGAATTTTTTTCTCGATCCAGCTGAAAAATCGATAAGCCAGCGTCGGTCGCGGCGGTCCAATCGCGCTCGGGATCATCGCCAACGTGCAAGACGTGGCCGGGTTGTAGCTCAAGAAACTTGAGCGCGCGACGGAAAATTTCCGGATCGGGTTTGTCGGCGCCGATCTCGCTCGAGACGAAGACGTGGCGAAAATATCTCGAAATGCCGAGACGCTCCAGAATGACGCGCAATCGGCCGTCGAAGTTTGAAATGATGGCCAGCTCAAAGCGCGGTCCCAATTGCTGGAGGACGTCGACGACCTCGGGATACAACTCCCACACGCCGGCCTCGGCGAAATGCTCGTAAGCGACTTCAAAAAAATTGTCCCGATCTAATTCGTCAATGGTGGGCGCGGCTTCTTCCAGCACAAGACCGGCGAGCTCGCGCCACCAATCTTTATCGTCGTTTTCGCGCGGGCCATTGATCGCTGCACGCGGGGGCATTTGTTTCCAGGCGGAGTAGAACGCGGCATCCAATTTCTTTGCATTTAACGTCAAGCCAACTTCTTCGCCGACGAATGCGTAATGATCGCCAACGGTTTTTGTTAAATAAAAGAGCGTTCCGACGGCGTCGAAGAAGATTGCTTTAATCATCGTGTTCGGTTAGGGAGCGCAAGTATTCGGCAACGAACTTTTCCACAATCGAAGAGCATTCGGCAAGATGCCGAAGGTAGCAGGCGGAAGCTGCCAGTCTGCTCTTTTCGGCGGATGTGGAACATAGACCTCCAGGTCTGTGCGCCCAGCGGAGTTGCACTCCGCTTCCATGCAAACCGAAAGCGGACAGAATTTCCGCTTGGCGCACAGGCCGCAGGCCGGTGTTCCCGTGCTGGCCGAAAAGATTCTTGCGGAGTTCGATTTGTTTAAGTCAATCCTTCTCGCGTGCAGGCTGGCAGGCTGCGCTCCCCGTAATTTGTGCGAGATTAAGCCGCATGCTCCCAGTCGAGCACAACGATTCGACTAACGAAGAGATTCTGGCCATCTCGGAGGACAAAATCGAAGGGTTCGTTCGCGAACCGTTTCAGGAAATCGCGCAGCGTAGTGGCGTCGACGCCGATGTTGTGATGGCGCGGATCGCGGCGATGCTGCGCGCGGGGACAATTCGGCGGGTGCGTCAGACATTGCTCGCGACAAATCTGGCGGATGGCGCGCTGGTGGCCTGGAAAGTTCCCGAAGAAAAAATCGACGCCGCTTTCGACTTCATGTTTCAGCGGGACCCATTTTCCGGTCACGTCGTTTTGCGATCAACCGACACTCTGACCGCAGGCTCAGATTACAAATTGTGGACAACAGTGAAGGTACCACTTGGTTTTTCGCTCGATGAGCACTGTCGGTTGCTGGCCGGCAAAGTCGGCGGGGAACGTTTTCGGATTATGCCGGCGAAAGGAATTTTCACTCTTGGCGTCGGCCATGTCCGTCGCAAGACAATTGAGCCCGGAAGCCGGGCAGAATCACCGGCGAAGATGATTGAAGTGCGCGCGGTCGTTTTAAGCGAGCGCGAGTGGAAAGTTTTGCTGGCGCTGAAACGGGAGTTCGCGCCGGAGGAAATTCGACCGACGCCGTGGGCCTCGCGCGCGGGAGAGGCGGGCGTCTCCCTCGAAGAATTTTATCGTGTGGCTGAAGAGTTGAATGCCCGCAAAATCATCGGGCGCTTTTCCACTTTTCTGGAACACGTCAAGCCGAGCGTTGGAGGAGTGCGGGTAACCCGATTTAACGCGCTGTTTCATTGGGCGGTGCCGCCCGGCCGGGAGATTAAAGCGGGTGGTGAGGTCGGTCGTCACCATATTTTGACCCACTGTTACTGGCGCGAAGGCGGGCCGGAGTTTCGCAACGTCAACATCATGGCCGTCGCGCATGGCACCGATAAAATGCGTCTCCTCGAACACAAAGCGGCGATCGATGCGCATCTGGCCGCGAAAAATATTCCGGTATCCTACACCAACGTTTTTTGGGGTGGCCGCAGCGAAATCAAGCCCTCGGAAATTTCGCCGATGCTTTACCGGGAATGGCTGGGCGAAATGACGCCGCGGGCGGCGTGAGGCGGCGGCGCGATGATTTCGCTGATTGAAAAAATCCGCGCGGGTAATGATCTCTCTGCTTTTGACGTGCAGGAAGCGGCGGCGTTTTTGCTTTCCGATTCGATTGAAGCAAAAACGAAAACTGATTTTCTGACCGTGCTCCATGACAAGGGCGAAAGCGCGAGCGAGATCGCGAGTTTTGTACGCGTGCTGCTGGAGCGCGCGGTGCCCTTGGAAATTGAGGAAGTTGGCGGACCGATTATCGATGTTTGCGGAACAGGCGGGGACGGCATCGATCTATTCAATGTCTCGACGGCGGTAACGTTCGTTCTGGCGGCAGGCGGAGCGACAGTTGTGAAACACGGCAACCGCGGCGTTACTTCGCGCAGCGGCAGCGCCGACGTCCTGGAAGCGCTCGGGGTCGCGATTGATCTCGAGCCGGATGGTTTGCGCGAATGCATCAAACGGCTCGGCTGCGGATTTGTTTTCGCGCGAACCTATCATCCGGCGTTTCGGGCGCTGGCGGAAATGCGGCAGCAATTGGCCAGAACGCATCAACGCACAATTTTTAACCTGCTTGGTCCGCTCCTGAATCCCGCGCGACCAAAACGCCAGCTGATTGGCGTTTTCTCTCCTCACCTGACAATGCTGTTCGCCGATGTCCTGCGGCAACTCGATTGCGAGCGTGCCTGGATCGTTAGTGGAACCGGGGATTCCGCAAGCAACATTGCCAGAACTGACTGGCGGGAACGCTAAGACGAAGGCTGAAACGATCACCCAAATTCTCGCGGGCACGGAGACGGGGCCAAAGCGCGAGTTGGTGATTGCGAATGCGGCGGCGGGATTTGTCGTGGCGGGTTTGGCCAGCGAGATGAATGCGGGAATCGCGATGGCGCGAGAGCAAATTGCATCCGGTCGCGCCTTAAAAAAATTGAAGGCGCTGCAAAATTACGGGATCATTGCGAAGTAAAAACGGTGTCATCCCGAGCGAAGCGAGGGACATCTCATACGGTCATGGATCACGCTAACTGGCCCTCTGTGTGCCCTAATCTCCGAATGCGAGGTTCCTCGCCGCCTTCGCGGCTCGGGATGACGGCAGTGTAGGGCCAAGCGCGTCGCTTGCTCATCTCTGAATCGACAGGCGGGAACGCCTGCCCTACAATATTTCCTTCTAAGCGACAGCTTAGAGTGACCCCGCGCGATAGAACCGATCGAGATTGCGCAGCAATGCGACGGCAAAGGAAGTGCGGTCGATTGGCCCGCGGCGAGCGATTGCGAGTGAGATTGCACGTTTACGAAGTTCTTCCGAGAAATCGTGCGGCATTTGGTTCACGTTCACGCCAATCCCGAGAACGGCAAGGTGCGGTGCCTTCGCTTGGGCGCGCATTTCTACCAACACCCCTGCCACTTTGCGATCGTCGATATAAATGTCGTTAGGCAACTTCACGGTGGCGGAGAGATAGAATTGGCCCTGGATTGCTGCCGCCACTATTTGGGCTGTACGCTGTGCCAAGTGCACCGGATCGCTAATCGCAATCTTTGGCCGAAGTAGGACTGAAAGCCAAAGACCTTGTCCGGCGGCCGATTCCCAAACATTGCCGCGCTGGCCACGCCCGGCGCTTTGATGTTCCGCAAAAACAACAAGACCTTCCGGCGCACCGCCGTTCGCCATTTGCAACACGATGTCGTTGGTCGAGGTTGTTTCCTCGAGGACAACAATCTCGCGGCCAATCGTGCACGGGCCGAGCTGGGCGCGTAATTTCTCGCCGCTCAAACGGTCAGCTACCAACATGGGTGAGCTCGAGCGACAAATCGATGGCGCGCGGCGAATGCGTGAGCGCGCCAACGGAAATGTAATCTACACCGGTGGCAGCGATGCGCCGGACCGTCCTTAAATTGATTCCGCCGCTAGCTTCGAATTTAACGTTGTGCTTGCGACCGAGCGCAATCGCTTCCCGCATTTTCGCCGTCTCCATGTTGTCCAGCAAGATGACGTCGACACCCTCCATTTGCACCAGCGTGCGCACCTGCTCGAGGTTATCTGCCTCTACTTCGATTTTAATCGACGGATTCTGCCCCTTCGCCTGCCGAATCGCGGCCGCGAGTTTTTCGAAATCCTGCTCTGCCGCCAGGTGATTGTCCTTTACCAGAATCGCGTCGAACAAGCCGAAGCGATGATTTGTGCCGCCGCCGGCGACGACAGCCGCTCTTTCCAGCGCGCGCAGACCGGGCGTTGTCTTTCGCGTATCCATGATTTTGGCAGGATTTTTTCCAATCGCCTCCACATACTCATGGGTTAGCGTCGCGATGCCGGAAAGTCGCTGCAAAAAATTCAAGGCGACCCGTTCGGCGGTAAGAATGCTCCTGGCCGGTCCTTGAATTTTGAGAATGGTTTCGCCACCAAGCACGGCCGTTCCGTCCGTCAGTTCCACGGAAATCTTTAATCCTGGATCAACCCGGCGAAAAACTTCCGCTGCCGTCATCGTCCCGGCAATAATGGCTTTTTCTCGCGGCAAAATCCGCGCGTAGGCGCGACTATCGTCCGGTACGAGTAACCTCGTTGTTACGTCCCCCGCGCCGATATCTTCGCGAAGCGCGAGGTCGATCGGATCACCTTCACTCATCTTTGTGGCGCCGCCGTTGCCAGGGCGGAACGTTTCCGCTGCCGTCCGGGGTCGCAGGCGTGACTCGGCATTGAGGACTGTTTCCGCACCGTCATCAGGCTATCTATCAAACTCGGCTGAAGACCAGGCGCAATGGGGTATTTCAGATATCGCGAATCCCCCCAAAAAAAGATTCGGGCAGCGCACGCCAAGGAGAAACAGCAAATACAGCAACGTGCGACTACCCGAATCGCCTTAACCTGACTCATTTGACAGCAGGCTTTTCGGGGCCGTTCGAAATTTCTCGGGTTTTTGCGAAAAATTTTTGGCCCTTATAGCCTCAGCTCCTCTTGGACCGTGGCAGCCTGCCTCGCCGCTTCCTCACGGACTTCCTGCAAGAGCGATTTAAACTCGCATTTTTCCAAGGCCGCGATTAGCCGCGGGTAATCCGGCCGGATGCGGAGTTGACCGATCCCCACTGGTAGTTCCGTTTTGCAATCAAGCTCGACCATTTTCCGGTTTTGCAAGATTTGCTCGCGTCCGTTTTGCAATTTCTCCCGCGTTTTAAGGCTCTTTACTGCAGCAAGATTGCCCAGCAAAGCCTTCAGCCCTCCATGCTCACGAATCAGGGCAGCCGCGATTTTTCGCCCAATTCCGACCCCGGGAATGTTATCGACCGTATCGCCTGAAATCGCTAGGACATCGCCGATTAATTCTGGCGGCACGCCCCATTTTGTCGTGACATCTTCCTCTCCAAGCAAGGCGAAGGCGTCTTTCGGCGAAGCCAGATCGGCCTTGGCCGTCGTGTAAACTTTGACGCACGGGCCAACGAGCTGATAAAGGTCTTTGTCGTTCGTCGCCAGCACCACCTCGATGTTCTCCTTGCAGGCTGCGATTGAATAACAGCCCATCAAATCGTCCGCTTCGGTATCGGGCAGCGCGATACTGGCGAATCCAAGCAATGGCGTGATTGTGCTCCGGATAAAATCCAACTGCGGAATCATCGGCCCAGGCATTTCTTTGCGCGTTTCCTTATAAGCGGGCTGCAGTTCCACCCGGCGCTGCGGCAAACCTTCGTCCCAAAACACCGCCCCCAGTTGCGGCTGCAAATGTTTCAGCATCAGCCGCAGCGTTTTGGTGAAACCGAAAATCGCGTTGGTTGGCTCGCCGCGCGAGTTGCTCAGGTTCGGGATCGCGAAAAACGAGCGGTAAACGTAATAATGTCCGTCGATCAAAAGTAGTTTCATGAAATGGAGAAGCTAAACTATTTCCGTCATCCCGAGCGAAAGTCGAGGGATCCCGCAATGGAACCTTTTAGGTAACGCAACGGGATCCGTCCACTTCGTTTCACTCCGCTCGGGATGACAGCGTTGCCGTTTCGCGATAAGTCTGGCTATGGCAGATCGATGGCTCGTGCGCGTCGGCGAAAAGGAATACGGGCCGGTTGAGCTCGGCACACTTGGCGACTGGAAACGTGAAGGCCGCCTGCTGCCGACAAATGAAGTGCGCCGCGAATCGGACAGCGTCTGGACGACGGCCAATACCATTCCGGAATTGTTCGGCCCGCCGCCTTTGCCAGCACAGACAGGTCATCGCTTGGTGCGGCGGCGCAGTTTTGGCGAAATCATTCGGGACAGTTTCCGCATCTATAAGTCGGCGTTCCTGCCGTTTTTTGTTGTGACTCTGTTGATCGCGATCCCGACGCTCGTGCTGGAGCTCACTAGTCCTGTATATGGGATTTTTCCGCAACTGGAAGGGGCGAAGGGCCTGACGCGAGCCAGGGTCATTGCGTTGTTCGCTTTTATCACGCTGGTGGTGGATTGGCCGGTCTTTCTTGCTGGTATCCAGATCGCCACGGTCGATGTGCTCGAAGGACGCAAGGTGCGGGTACGCCAACTCCTCCGGCAGGCGGCCAATTTTTTTCTCCGGTTTGCCCGGCTCAGTCTCATTGTTTACGGAAGTTATTTCCTTTGTACCGCTATCCCGGTCGCGATCATCCTAAGTCTTGCCAGCGAGAGTCCAACGATCCTCTCTCTTCTCCTGGCACTCCTGATTTTGGCGATGCAGGTGATGATGGTCGCACGTTTGTGGGTGAACTTCCTCTTCTGGCAACAGTCTGCTTACATTTCGAACCTCGAAGGCGCTGCTGCATTGCGCGAAAGCAAAATGCTGGCGCGCAATCGACGCCGGCCGCGGAAATCAACCCGTCCCCTTTGGCGCGGCGCTTTGCTCGCATCGCTCTGGGTCCTGATCGTGCTTGGATTAAGCGCTGGCGCGGAAATTCCGCTAATCTTGCCGAAGTTGCAGAGCGTCTCGACTTCGTCTCCTGAAGAAATAATGAAAATGTGGCAGAATCTGAAGGCGCCCGAGGTTGCCGATGCCGTGTTAATCGGCAGCATGGCTATCAGCAGCTTAGTCCGGGCGCTGATGCGGCCAATTCTTGGCATTGCATTTGTCCTGCTTTATTTGGATGCGCGTGCCGATTTCAGCGAAAGCGAACTGGCGCCGCCAGACCGTCAGTCCGATAGGCTCTCCTAAATGACCCGAGCGCGTCAGCTAAGGAAAGGTACCACTAGGCATGAGCGACTCTTATGGCGTCACCTTCGCAATCGACAACTTCAGGGTTGGAAATTTCGGCGACAACATCCGGTGGATCGCTACATAATTGATTTTTACTGTCCTGAAGCGCGCCTCGCTGTTGAGTTTGACGGTGGCAGCCACAATTTCGCGAGCAGGGAGTCGTTAGATCAGGAACGGACGAGCTTTCTTGCGAGCAAAAATATTCTGGTTCTGCGATTTTGGAACCATCAGATCAATCGGGAACTGGACAGTGTTCTTGAAACGATTTGGTCGACATTGAAGCGACGAGGAAATCCCTCACCTTGATCCTCTCCCTTTGTGAAAGGGAGAGGCGAGGGGCGCGTGCCCCCGAAAGGCTTCGCGCTGAGTAATTCCGACTTCCCCCTTGGGGAGAGGATTGAGGTGAGGGGCAATCCATTGCCTATGTTGTCTGAAGCAGCCCGGGCTGAGATTTATTTCGAGTTTGGATCTTGGCGAATAGGTGTGTTCGATTGAAAAAAACCGAGAAACTTCTCACCTAACGCGATTCCGTCCGTGTTATTGTTTGAACGGGCTTTCGAGATTGACTCCTGAATTGTGCTGATCGCTTGACCAAAGTTTCCGGTCTCGGCGTAAGCGGCAGCTAAAGTTGCGAGGAAGATTGGGTTCGTCCGTTTTGTCAGAGCACAAGCATGCTCGGCCAGACGGACCGCTTCATGGCCGTCACGCAACTCCTCACTTGGGTGAGTAGCGAAGACCCAGGCCAGTTCGTCCAGCGCGACGGCTGAATCGGGAATCGAGGAAGCCGCTTGGCGAAGAAGCTTTGCGGCATCAAGGGAATTGATGAGTGCGAGCAGGGCACGGTGAAGCTCCGAATGTGCTTCCATCCGGTCCGGTCTAAGCAGGACAGAGTAAGTTAGTTGATTAAAAGCGTCTATCGACTCCGTCTTTCGCGTCAGGGCTACACCTAGCACACGATGGAGCTCAGCATCGTAAGGCGAAATCGCCAGAGCCTCGCGCGCCGCATCGACCGGATCTTCATCGTGATAAAACAAAGAAACCAGAAGAAGTAAATGGGCACGCGTATTTTCCGGCGCGTAAGCCACGGCCAGACGGGCCTCCTCGATTGCTCTCTCCAGCTTGTTCTGCTTGAACAACAGCGTCCCAAGTTTCAAGTGAGTTGCCCCATCCAGCGGCGCAAGCTCTGTCGCATGCTCGGCTTCCTGCAGAGCTTCGCTGGATTGTCTCGCATCCTCCAAGGTGGTGGCCAGGGCTATTCTTGCTGCGGCATCAGAAGGATCGGCAGCTACCGCCTTTTTAGCTTCCCCTAGTGCCGCATCCGGCTTTTTGCCTGCCCAAAGATGCATCGCAGTGATGACATGTTGTGCTACCGGATCGTAAATCCAGAACGAACCAAAGCTATTCATCGCCCAAACTGTCAGCAGAATCGCGATTGGTAGTTGACGCCATTTTCTTCCGTCGGTGACAACATTCCATCCGACTGCTGCGAAGAAACCGAGCGGGACGAGAGCGCTCAATCCATAAAATGCTTTGGCAGAGCCATAGCATGGGACCTTAAGATTGTAATAGAGCAGTCCCATGGCTACAGCCAGGGAAAAACCAACGAAAATAAAAATGTCAGAGCGCGGCTCACGAAATAGTTGCCATAAGGATGTCATTACGCCGACTAAAAGAAGAAGAGTAGGCAATAACGAAAGAAGATAGCCGGCGCACATCAGGTTATAGTTCCAGGGCGGGCGTATCGATAAGTCCGATACTCCACTGCATAATCCATCCCCCCACAAAGTAGAGTAGAGCCCATCAAAGAATGATGCGGTTGCGCTAAATAATGGGTGGACCAGACTCTCACCAAAACGGGCGAAGTAAGAGACTGTGTGATAGCCATCGTCTTGCCACCAGAAAACGCCGATCACGGGATCCGAGCCGCCGATGAGTGGGCTCCCGTATTGCGAAATCCGAATGTAGTGCCAAGCGCAGATCAGGATCGCAATGCAGAGCATGCTGCCGAGCATTCCGGCCCACCTTGTAACGGATGCTCGCTGGCAGGTCAGTTGACGGGCAAGAGCCAGGACGATAAAGGGGACTACCAAAACAGCGGTCGCCTTTGTTAGCAGTGCAGCACCTATCAACAGCCCCAGAACGCAATAGCTTTTCCACGTTGCCGCACCGCCCTTCGCCATCCGAAGCGCAAAATAAAGGGAAGCGGAAACGAGAAGTGCTGCCAAGGTCTCGTTCGTGGGATAATGCGACATGTAGAGTTGCATTGGCAGAAAAGCCGCCAGACCGCCGCCAACCAATTGAAGTTTGGGGCGATTTGGAAAAATCAGTCGCAAAGCGGCGAAGACTAGGACGAACTGCGCGATACCAAACAGCGTCGTGAGCGCGCGCAGCAGTAAGATTGCCGAAGGATCAGTCGCAGATAGATGGAATAAAGAAAGGACAACCGCCGAAATGATGTAGTAAAGCGGAGGATGGAACATCTCCATTCCCTGTGCGGGCAGGGGAAGACTGTGATGTTCCTGTAAATACTTGATGTAATTAAGGTGCTGCATGGCATCGAATCCAACGACTGCGGGGAGAATTTGCGCGTTATGCCAAAAAAGGATCAGCCACAAGAGAACAAAACCGAAGACCATGACGAGCGTCATCCAATCAACGTCCATGGAATGGCGATTAAGCCACCAGTTCCCTCCCACCCAAAAAACCAGCGCAACGGCACCGAACAGCAGCCAGAGCGGCCAGACTTTAGTGAGACTAGCTATCGTTCGCTCGCTAGTATCAATCGAATTGCCCCGGCCTGGCGGTCTTGGTGAAGTAGCAAGAGCAGCCGCTCGCCAGGACGAGCCCGCGAATGAAGCAATCCAATTCTGGTCGCTCCGGAGTGAGAATTGATCGCCGCTAAGCAATAACCATAAAGCAGGGGGACCGTTGTCGTTAAATACTCTGGCTTCAATTCGGTTCCGGCCTTCGTGCAGCAACCCGGAAACCTCAACCGTCGAGGCATCCTTCCAATTGTGATTGGCAACGAGATCGACCTTTCGATCATTTATTGTCAACTGTACCTGCTTCGCTGCTCGAACGGTAAGGAGTGCTCTTAGCGCCGGTCGCTGGAGGGTGAAGTCATGACGAAAAAGTGTGTCCAGGTTGGCCACGCCACGTGCCTTGACCTCGACCGCGGACGGAAAAAAGATCCATTCGGCACGTTTATCCGGCCGGAGGAAGTTGATTTCGGGGTCGCGCTGGCAAAGCCACGTTAGGCCGGCAATCGCAGTCACGCCAAAGATCGCAGCTAACGATATTAAGATCGCTCTCACAATTTCTTGGAGAAAGAAGGAGGCGCTGCGATTTAACTGAGAGTGAGATACGGTAGCAAACCGTGCCGCCCGCCTTCGCGGCCAAAACCGCTTTCTTTGTAGCCACCGAATGGGCTGGAGGGATCAAATTTGTTGTAGGTGTTCGCCCAAACCACGCCTGCGCGCAGTTGGTTTACGATCTTGAAAATTTTGCTCCCCTTGTCCGTCCAGACGCCGGCGCTTAATCCGTAAGGGGTATTGTTGGCACGTGCGATTGCTTCCTCCGGCGTGCGGAAAGTCATTACACTCAGAACCGGGCCGAAAATCTCTTCCAGCGCGATCCGATGCGAGGCGGTTACCCCAGTGAAGAAACTCGGTGGATACCAGTAGCCTTTAGCTGGTAAACGGGCGCGTGATTGCACCAGTTGCGCGCCTTGTTTCAATCCGCTGTCCACCAGCTCGCAAATTTTGTCCAGTTGCGCCCGGGAATTAATCGCGCCGATGTCGGTGTTTTTGTCGAGTGGATCGCCTACTCGCAGCGTGGAAATGCGATCGCGCAACTTGCGAATGACGTTTGAAAAAACGCTCTCCTGCACGAACAAACGCGAACCGGCGCAGCAAACGTGGCCCTGATTAAAATAAATTCCGGCAATAATTCCTTCCACCGCCTGATCGATTGGCGCGTCGTCGAAAATGATGTTGGCCGCTTTGCCGCCAAGCTCGAGGGTCAATTTTTTCTTCGTCCGAACGACAGCTGACGCGATTCGTTTCCCAACTTCAGTCGAACCAGTAAACGCAATCTTGTCGATATCGGTGTGATTGATGAGTGCGCTGCCAGTTTTGCCGGCGCCAGTTACGATGTTAACCACGCCATCGGGTAATTCCGCTTCCTGCAAAATTTGGGCGAGATGAAGAGCGGTGATGGAAGTGGTCTCGGCCGGCTTCAGGACACAGGTGTTTCCGCAAGCAAGCGCCGGCGCCAGCTTCCACGCCGCCATCAGCAACGGAAAATTCCACGGAATGATTTGACCGGCGACGCCGAGTGGCCGCGCTTTTCGGCCGGGAAAAGCGTATTCCAATTTGTCGGCCCAGCCTGCGTAGTAAAAAAAATGTGCCGCCACCAACGGCAAATCGATGTCGCGCGATTCCTTGATGGTTTTGCCGCCGTCCATTGTTTCAAGCACGGCCAGCTCGCGCGCCTTTTCTTGAATCAAGCGCGCAATACGAAAAAGGTATTTTCCCCGCTCGCGTCCCGGCATTTTTGACCAGACATTTCTGTAAGCGCGTCGCGCCGCTTTTACCGCGAGATCAATATCCTTTTCATTAGCAGCACCGATCTCCGCCAGTTTCTCTTCTGTGGCCGGGTTAATGGAGTCGAAATAGTTGCCAGACTTCGGCGCCACGAATCTGCCGTTAATGAAAAGCTGATAGCGGTCGTGCAGTTTAATGTAGTTGCTCGCTTCTGGCGCGGGCGCGTAACTCCAACGCTCGCCGAAATCCAAAGGCCTTTTTGCGACCGGCCGTTCGTCGGCCTCGCCGTTTCGATCGACAATCGCGAGCTGCGACGTGCTTGGTTTCCGTCGTGGCATAAAGTTAAGGCAAGGAAAAATAATCCGCGCTCTGGTAGTTGGCGTCGATTACTTTTACCAGTTGCATCAGGACATCGTTCAGGAGTGTGCTGGCGCCAAAGCGAAAAAGAGCGGGTGTGAGCCAATCGTCGCCCAATGTTTCCTTGACCATCACGAGGTAGGCCAGCGCTTCCTTGGCAGTGCGAATTCCGCCGGCCGGTTTCATGCCAATCCGAATCCCGGTCTCGTAAAAATAATCGCGAATTGCTTCCAACATCACCAACGTTACCGACATGGTCGCGGCAGGTGAAATTTTTCCCGTTGAAGTCTTGATGAAATCCGCTCCGGCCCGCATCGCAATTTCGCTGGCCAGGCGAACGTTATCGTAGGTCTGCAACTCACCGGTTTCGAGAATAGTCTTTAAATGCGCGGCCCCGCACGCCCCCCTGGTCGCCGCGATCTCGTCGAAAACGCGGTCGTATTCGCCCGCCAGAAAACTTGCGCGATTGATCACCATGTCGATCTCGTCGGCGCCATCACGAACCGCTCCACGAACTTCCCGGAGTTTCAATTTTGCCGGCATCAATCCGGCCGGATACGCAGTCGCGACCGAGGCGACTTTGACGCTGGAGCGTTCGAGAAATTTTCTCGCGATTCTAACCAGATTTGGATAGACGCAAACGGCCGCGCAGCTCGGCACCTGGTAGTGGGGATCGAGTGGTTGCATCGCTTTGCGGCAAAGGAACGCGATTTTTCCCGGACTATCGCTGCCTTCGAGCGTGGTCAGGTCCATCATCGAAACCACTAACTTGAGGCCCTCGAGCTTGCTCGACGTTTTGATGCTTCGCCGGGCGAAGGCGGCGGCTCGTTCTTCCGCCATCACTTGATCCACGCTCGGCACGCTCCAACGCGATCGACTGCGAGCGGGTGATTTTAGAATGGAACGGGAACGGGCCGTGAGCGCTTTCACAGGTAAAAGCAACTATATACACTGTATTTGACGACCAGGTCGAGTTGCACCTGCGCGTCCATGTTGTTGAAAAACGGGAACGCGATCAGGATTGGCGCGTCGCTTCGTGGCTGCGCAAGATAAAGGGAGCAAGCCTGTTGTAGAACCGTATCACATAAAAGAGATAAATGAGAAACGAGAGCAACTGGGCGGCGATTAACCAAACGTTGCCGGCGCGATCGATGAAAAAGTCCGGCCAATGGTTAATCGCGAGAGCGCAGCCGAGGTTGAAAAAGAAAAGCAAGGGCACCAGCACCCGGATATTGAGCGATTGATCCTCCATCGTGCGCTGATAGAGGGACCTCTCGGCCTCGTTAGCGGCTTCGCGCAGACGCGCCCGAATCAACCGCACATCATAGACGAAAAGCAGCCAAACGAATGCGGCATAGGCGGTGCTCAAGCGGAACCAGGCCAGCGGTCGCTCGAGCCGGGTGAAGAGAATGGCTTCGCCCAGGGCGCAGGCGATGTAGAAAAAGTTATGACCAAACTCGAGTGGACACTTGATAAGGGTGAGGGTGTGAATAATCGAGCGCGACCAAAAGATAAAGATCACGCACAAGCCCGCGCTCATATAAAGAAGGGCTGGCCAGTTATTGAGCGATAACGCGGTACGCGCGTTCTCGGTCAGGAAATAGAGCGCGACGCCTTGGATGATGCTGGCAAGGGTGAGCTCGATGTTAACGACGGTGTTGTCGAGTTCGCGGCGTGAAAGATTCATGGGACGAGGAGATGGCGTGCCTGGAGGGATTCGAACCCCCAACCTTCTGATCCGAAGTCAGAAGCTCTATCCGGTTGAGCTACAGGCACAAGGTTCAGGTGATTGGTGAGAAGTGAGATGTGAAAAGTCGCAGGCGCAGACCCTCTCACGCTGAAAAACAGGGTGGCCAACGGGACTCGAACCCGCAACAACCAGAACCACAATCTGGGGCTCTACCATTGAGCTATGGCCACCGGGTGAATCTCAGATTCTAGGTTTTAGATTTCCGATTGCAAAGGCAAACCCCCCAAACCGTCAGAGCTTGGCACACTCTTCGCTGACAGCAACGCCGTGGTGCTTCTCCTTAGCATTGCAAGCGGCGCGCGCCGGGTTATTCTAGGCGCTCGTCCCCGCATGACCCGACTTGGTTCGCTCCTACTCGCAGGACTGTTGTTCGTCGTCGCCAGCGCGCAATCGCAGAGTGACGACCCGAGCGAGACGTTTCTCAAGGCCTACATGACCGCGCAGCAGGGCGAAAAACTTGAGCGCGACAACCAATATACGCGGGCCCTGGCAAAATACCGCTTAGCCGGCAGCCTGCTCGAGGAGCTAAAGAAAACGCACTCGGAGTGGCAGCCGGCCATCGTCGAATACCGCAGCCGTAAGATTTCCGAAAGCATTCTGCGGGTGCAGAGCAAATCTGGAACGCAGCAGGATCTGGCCGCGACCAATGCGCCGCCGGCTGAGACTCAGCCTTCACCACAACGATCCACCGAGCCGACGGTCGAAATTGGTAAATCGAAGCCGTCGATAATTGTGCAGCCGGCGGGTCAAACTTCGCCGCCTCCGAAGGAACGAGAAGCCGCGGCCCCGGCGCTGGCGCCACCTGCAAGCGACGCCGCGATTAAGAACGCGACGCGAAAGTTGCGGGATAAGGTCGATCAATTGGAAGCGGAACTACAACAATCGCGTTCCAAAGTCAGCGAAGTGGAGGAAGAAAAGGAGAAGCTGAATTCGAAATTGAAGGAAACGAATTCGAAGCTGGAACAGGCGCAACAGGAGCTGGAACACACGAAGAATGCAGAGAAAGGCGTCCGTGGCCAGCTGGCAGAAGCGCAGGCTTCGTTGAAGAAAATTCAGGAGACCGGCAACGCCGACATGAAAGCGCAGGCAGCGTTGAAAGGACAGATTGCGCAGTTGAAGCAGGCCCTCACCGCCGCTGAGGAAGGTCGCGCCACGGCGGAAAAGGAACGGGATTCGCAGAACGCGAGATTGACTGACGCCAACTCGCAGATTGCAAAGATCTCAAAAGAGCGCGACGACGCTCTGGGCCAGCTGACCGGATTGAAAGATTCAGAGCATCGCGTCGCGGTTCTGTTGGCCGAGAATAGCGAACTAAAGGAGAAACTCGCGACCGCCGAACAGACGGTGCGCGAGGTCAGCGAGGATAAGCCGAAAAAAGCACAGGAACTAGCTGACGCGAGGAAGCAGTTGGAGGATCTGCGCGCGCAACTGGCGGCAAGCGAAAAACAGAACAAAGACTTTGAGGTCGCGGTGGCTTCACTGCGCAGCCAACTGGAGGACACTTCCAGTCAACTCGAGAAAGCGAAGTTAACCGGTGCGAACGCCGATGAGACCGCGAAGCTGACCCGCGAGAACCAGATCTTGCGTAATATTGTGGTGCGTGAGCGGCAGGAAGAAGCGCGTCGCGAGCAGGCCAAGAAATTGATGGTGGCGGAGTTCGATAAACTAAAGATCAAATCGGATACCTTGAACGAACAGATCGCGCTCCTGGCGCAACCAGTGACGAAATTAACCGACGAAGAGCTGGCCCTACTTCGCCAGCCGGTCATTTCGATTTCGGACGAAAGTCCAAACACGGTTAAGGCGAGTTTTACTTACGCCAAGCCTGCAACCGGCAATCAGCCGGGCGAACCGATTGTCGAGACAACGGATAACACGGCCCAGCCGGAAGCTAATTTGCAAAACGGATTCAAACCGAATGTGCCGAGCGATCTAATGGATGTCGCGAAACAGGCGAAGGAAAACTTCGATCACGGGAAGTATCACGCGGCCGAGCGCCAATATCAGGAACTACTAACCAAGAACCCGAACAATCTTTATTCCCTTTCGAACCTCGGGGTCGTTTACTTCAGGACGGGCAAGCTGAAAGCAGCTGAACTTACCTTAAAGAAGGCAGTAGCTATCGCGCCGAAGGATGAGTTTGCGCATACTACGTTGGGCATCGTTTACTATCGCCAAAGTAAGTTCGACGACGCCCTCAACGAATTAACCAAGTCGCTAGCGATTAATCCTAAGAGCGCTGCCGCCCACAATTACCTAGGGATTACCGCCAGCCAGAAAGGCTGGCAGGAAGCGGCGGAAAAGGAGATGCTCGAAGCCATCGCGGTCAAACCGGACTACGCCGATGCTCATTTTAATCTTGCTGTTATCTACGCTACCGCCTCTCCGCCGTCGAAAGAACTGGCCAAGCGGCACTACACCAAAGCAACCGAGCTCGGCGCCGAACCGGACGCCTCGCTCGAGAAATTGCTGCGCTAGAGGTCAGAGGTCAGACATCAGAGTAAGTCGATCCCTTGACAAGTCTTCTTCCTGATAACTGATAACCAAATCTCATTTGATCTCGATCTCACGCACCATTCCGACATCGGCATGGGTGACTCACTGTTTCGACAGGCATCTCACAGTGCAGCACGTACCGCCCCGGGGGGGAATTCTTTCGCAACCATACCACCCTGTGGATGTCATGACTGTCGAGTGCACCGCCCAGGGCTTGCGCCGGTACAGCCCCATGGCCCTGCTGCTTCCGCCAGGCGTTTAGATCGGCCACGGTTCTGCCTTGGAGAAGACGGTAGATGTCCACCTCGTGCATGCTGGGGCCAGGGGGTTTCGATTCGGGTAACTTGCGTTCCCTGATGCAAAGTGCCATCGAGCTCAAACCGGAAGTCAAAGAGCTTTAGGACCAGATCTTCTTTCGGTGGTCGATTATCGCGTGCGCCGACCTCTTCGACAGTAAAAGGGTGGACCGGCGTGGTCTTGGCGTGACCACTATTCCAGCAAATGATGATGTACTGTCCTGGATCTACCTTTAACCATATCTCGGCGGGTTTCGTTTTCACCGGGTCTTGTGCGTGGGCCATTGTGCATAAGACGGCGAGGAATGACATTGCAATAATGGTTTTCATTGCGTGGCGGGTTGAGGCTAACGAGAACAAGCTCAGCTGCGACTCCGGCATGCGCAAGTAGCAGCAGGTTGAATCACGCTAGCTAAGATCGACAATCGAACACATGGCGAGGTAGAGCCCGCCTCAGGCGGGCTGGAGCGATAGGTTTGGTCTTCTCAACTCATAGCGATTCACATCTTGTTCGTACGCAATGACACCGGGAGTCGTCCTATAGCGCCTAACGAATGCGAATCCGAGTCTCTCTAGCACTCGATTGGGAGCAGGATTCTCTGCCCACGGTTCGCAAACGAGTTTTTGCAGATTGAATCGTTCGAAGTAAAAGTTGGCCGATCGGCGCACAAATTCGGTCCCCAGACCTGCTCCTCTCAATTGTGAATTCCACAAATGCAAATGTATAAAGCTCTCGTCGCCAATGACGATCTTATTGATACTTGAGTGTCCAACACGCCGTCCTCGAAGTATCCAAACCAGGTAAAACCGGTCTCTTTCCCTGTCTGGTTTCTCATGGTCGGCTAAAAGAGCATCAAGCCACTTGTCTCTTTCAGGAAGTTTCAAGCGGTCTACGCCCATCCCGCGTAAAAACAGATCATCCGCCTTATAAAAGTAATCCAGCATCAGCTCGTATTCTTCACGACTTGAAAACGGACGAACCTGTATTTCTTCAACTCCCTGCATGCGGCCTAACGAGATCAAGCTCAGCCGCGGCTAGCGAGAGCGCGACTGGCGAACTCTAGAAGTATTTTAATCATGATAAAGGAAGGAAACAAGCCGGCCAGGCGTCGGCTGCAGCGACTGGTTAGGTCTCGGCGTTGTATTCGGGCAAATCATAGTAGTCATCGTCGCCGATAAGCGGTAGGTCTTTAGGAAACTTCTGCCAGTCGGAAAAATCTTGATCGGAGCAGTCGCGCCATCGCTGGTCTGTGGTGTAGCGGCCATTCCAAGCTGAGTTCAGGTGGTGGTAAATGTGCGCCATCGCGAGGTGAAAATCATCAAACAGAACGTTCTCGCCCGTCTTAAGCCGGGCGCACAACAGCCGAAGCTCTTCCTCAGTTTCGGTTAGATTCGATTTGAGGAAATCGAGATTGACAAGGCCTAACGAGATATATACGAAAGTTCGTATTTAATCGCGAACAGTTTTTCGTCTATTTCTGGAACGCGCCAGGAAGCAGGGGACGGGCAGAGGATGAATAGTGGTCGGGGAATGGTGATTGGGGTTCCGCAGTCATGGACCGCCGCTACAGAAGAGGTAAAATTTCGCTCAAAAATCGAGCATGAGAGGAAGACGGAACGTCGAACAACCAACATCGAAGGCCGAGGACAGCGGAGCGTTTTACGCCGGGGCGCCGCCGAGGGCGCCGGGAAGCGGAGGAGTGACGTCCGGGGCGACGACGACCTGTTTGGGCGGTTTCTCCGGCTCCATTTTTTCGCCGCCGCGCGGGGCGATTCCCGGTGGCGGGTTGAGCATGCGGCCATACTTGACGATCTCTTTGATTTGCGAACCGTCGAGAGTTTCGAACTCGAGCAACGCTTTGGCGATGACGTCGAGCTTGTCACGATTGGCGGTGAGAATTTGCTTCGCCCTCTGGTACGCTTCATCGAGGAGCGTGCGCACTTCGCGATCGATTTCCTCGGCGGTGGCTTCGCTGTAGTCGCGTGCGCGAGAGATGTCGCGCCCGAGGAAAACGTAATCTTCGTGGTCGCCGTACTCGACCATTCCCAATTTTTCGCTCATGCCCCATTCGCACACCATCCGGCGCGCGGTGGCGGTAGCCATTTTGATATCGCCGCGGGCGCCATTGGTGACATCGCCGAAAGCAAGCTCCTCGGCCACGCGGCCGCCCATGCTGACGGCGAGACTGGCCAGTAGTTCGGCTTTGCGGTTAGTGTATTTGTCTTCTTCGGGCAACCACATGGTGCTGCCCAACGATGGCCCGCGCGGGATAATCGTAACTTTGTGGAGCGGCTCGGTGTGTTCGAGTAATTCAAGAAGAAGCGCGTGACCGGCTTCGTGGTAAGCGGTGTTGGTTTTTTCTTTCTCGCTTAAAGCCAGGCTGCGGCGTTCCTTCCCCCAGCGGACTTTGTCGCGCGCTTCTTCCAGCTCAGCCAACGTGATGCCCTTCAAGTTGCGCCGCGCTGCCAGCAAGGCAGCCTCATTGATGACGTTGGCCAATTCCGCCCCGGAATAACCGGGCGTGCCGCGCGCCACCACCGCGAGATCGACCCCTTCGGCCAACTTCACTTTCTTGGAATGGACCCGCAAAATTTCCTCGCGGCCTTTTACATCGGGCAAATTAACGGTTATCTGGCGATCGAAACGGCCGGGGCGAAGCAGAGCGGGATCGAGAACATCGGGCCGGTTAGTAGCGGCGATGATAATAACGCCTTCCTGAGTATCGAATCCGTCCATCTCGACGAGCAAGGCATTGAGGGTTTGTTCGCGCTCGTCGTGGCCGCCCCCGACGCCATGGCCGCGATGGCGACCGACTGCGTCAATTTCGTCGATGAAAATGATGCAGGGCGCGGATTTCTTTCCCTGCTCAAACATATCGCGGACGCGACTGGCGCCGACGCCGACAAACATCTCGACGAAATCGGAACCGCTGATGGAAAAGAATGGGACATCGGCCTCGCCGGCGATGGCGCGGGCTAACAAGGTTTTGCCGGTGCCGGGTGGCCCGACCAAAAGCACGCCTTTTGGAATGCGCCCCCCGAGTTTCTGAAACTTCTTCGGATCACGCAAAAACTCGACCAGCTCCTGCACTTCATCCTTGGCTTCCTCAACTCCGGCGACGTCGCGGAAAGTGATCTTGTTTTTGTCGCGGGCCAGCATGCGCGCTTTGGATTTGCCGAAGTTGAGGGCGCCTTTACCGGCCATACGGATTTGCTGGCGGAACAGGAAATAGAGAACGAGGAGAAAGAGTGCGATCGGAAGAAAACTGAGAACGGTCTGGGCGAACAGGTTCGATTCGGTGCGGATGGCCGGTTGAATGCCGGCAGCACTAAGCCGCTTCTCGAGGTCGGGGCTGAAATTCAGATCGACCGTGGTGCGGAACTTCACTGCCTGTTCCGCGCCGGCGGTTTGTTTGCGGTAATAACCGATGAGGGCTCGGGTGGGCTGGCCTTCCTGAACGAGCAGGGTGACTGGGAGATTTTTGTCGCTAATGATCTGCTTGTTATCGAGCAGCTCGATAAAGCGGTTGTAGGGGACGTCCTCTACATTCTGGTAACCGCCGTTGCGAACGAGTAGAGCCATGCCGATGAGGCCAAAGGCAATGGCAATCAGAACGATGCCGCGCCAGTTGAAATTCGGCTCGTTGTTGCGTTTGTTGTCGCGCGAGGAGTTGCGGTCAGGTTGCGCCATTAGGTTCGGTGCGCGGAAATCTTGCCGCGCTAGAAAAGTTACATGAGCAGCTTGGCAATGCAATGAGCAGGAGTCACGCCTTTGGGATTCGACACCGAATCGGGGATGGCGTTCGATTCGCCTGTGCGGCTAACCCGGCGGAACATAGGCTTCCCAGCCTGTGTGCCCAGCGGTCATTCCTGTCCGCTGTCTGATTGGCATCAGCGGAGTCCAACTCCGCTGGGCGCACAGGCTAAAAGCCTATGTTCCGGCATGGCAGCGGCCGATCCGCTCTGCTTGCAGCGCAACGGACAATCATTGGAGCCACAGCCAGATGGCTGTGCCACGGAGCGGCGAAGCAGGAGGCACGATCATTGCGTCGACCGGGGCTTGGAGTAACATTTACACCCAAATAGCAATGGCCGAATTGTTAGCCCAGGTAGCCGATAAAATTGATCGCGCAGTGCAACGCGTGACCCCTTTTGCGTATCGCATGCAGCGGAAAGGTCGGCGCTGGATGCGCCGGGCCATGCGCAAACCGCGGAGCGTTTCGGAAGGACCGAATTTGCTGCCGTTGCTGATCCAGGTGCTGGCCAGTTTTTCGAAAGCGGACGGCGTTTTGCTGGAAGAAGAAATCGACTCCAGCCTTGGCTTTCTGCGTTACGATTATCCGGAAGCAGTTTACTCCGAACTACGGCAACTGTTTCGGCAGGCGCTTTACGAGCAGCAGGACTTAACGGCGATGGCGCAAAAGCTCAGCGTTCAGCTGAGCACCGACCGCAAGATTATGCTGGGGGTGCAGCTCTACGATCTGATCTCGCAAGCCGGCCTCAAGCAGGAGCAGGTGGTGCAATTTTATTCTTTCATGTCGCAGCTAGGGATGGCGGCGCAGGCGATTGACATCGTTTATCAGCTGAACGCGAGCGAGGAGTCGGATCCCACGGTCTACCAGCGCGGCTCCTCGCCCCTGGAATCGATCTCGTTTGGCAACAACGGCCAATCGGACGTGATGTTGAAAAGTCTCGCTGCCAGCGACCGGCTGCTGGCCTTTCGTTATCACGATTTGATCCTTTTGAAAAATTACAGCTCGCAAAGTGTGTCGGTGCGAAGCCGGCCATTGGTGCGGGGCGGGTTTTGCCGCATTTATCCAGGCCAACGCATTCTGGTGGGCGACCAGGTGCTCAGTTATCAGGACCTGGCGCAATATTTCAACGCCAAGAAAAACGTCTCGCTCCCGCAAATTTTCATCCGGGTGAATCGTGACTCCGATGAAGTCGAGCTGGAGCGGGCGCGGACACGTGAGACTGCGTTGGAAGTCACTTTTGGATTAAAAGTGAAGGTGAAGGCGTTGAAGGACGTGGATGCCGAACTCAACGGCACGCGGTTGCGTGCCGGGACTTTGGTGGAAGCGACCTTGCAGGACCGGATCGTTTTTCACAATGACAGCGAGCTCGATCTGCTCGATCTGCGCCGTCGCGCCCGGGCGCTGGGTGGTCGGTTTCAACTCAAAGCTTCCAAGTCGGAGTATCTGGTCTCGAATAATCCGAGCCTGCTCGAAGAGGACGACATTTTGCTTTCGCCGGGGACGGCGGGCGATGTGTTGCTGAAGATTTTTTGCGATTATGACAAACGTGTCGGGACCTTGGAAGTGCTCGAGGCCGATCGCCCGATCGTGGTGGGCGAGACCAATGTGCGCACCACTTCGCCGTTAAAAGATGGCGACACCATTCGCATCGATGTCGGGCAGTTTTTGAAATGCAATTTTTCCGAGCGCATCATCGAGGAAGAGCGCAATATCATTCGTACCCTGGAGGTGAGCGAAATCACGCACCGCTTCGGCAGCGGGGATATCGGACTGGAGGGAATTTCCTTCAATGTGGTGCGCGGGGAATTGGTTTGCGTGATGGGGGCGAGCGGCTCGGGGAAAAGCACGTTGCTCAAGGTGTTGGCCGGGCAACTAGAGCCGGCGAGCGGCCAGGTCCTGCTCAATAACCAGCCCCTTTATCCGAATCTCGATCAGCTGAAGCGCTACGTCAGTTACATCCCGCAGGAAGACGCTTTCGATGAGCATCTGACGATCGGCGAAAATTTGCAGTTCGCGGCCGCGATTCGCTCGCCGCATTTGTCACGACGCGACCGGACGCGCCGCCTGGAAGGAAAGTTGGTCGAGCTCGGTTTGAGCGAGCGGCGCGATGCCGTCGTGGGGACCGCGGTCAGGAAAATGCTGAGCGGTGGTGAACGCAAACGACTCAATATCGGCCTCGACATGATCGGTTCGGCGGACATTTATCTTTTCGACGAGCCGACCTCGGGCCTCAGCTCGAAAGATTCCGAACACGTCCTCGAGATCATTCGGTCGATGGCGCACAACAAGATCATCATCGTCACCATTCACCAGCCGAGCTCGAAACTTTTCCAGATGTTTCACAAGGCCATCCTGCTCGACAAGGGCGGGCGACTGGTTTTTTTCGGGACGCCGACCGAGATGCTGCGTTATTTTGCGGAAGCGGAACACCAGCATCAATTCGGCGCCGATCTGGGTGCATGTCCATCGTGCGGAACAACCCGGCCGGAATTTATTTTCGACGTTTTGGAAACGCCGCTGCGCGATCTGAGTGGCGACATTATTTACGAGGAGAACAATCGCGGCCAACTGGTGCCGTCGCGGCGTTATGCACCGGAATTCTGGCGGGACAAATATGAAGCGTTCCGCCTGATCCAGGATGTCAAGCAGGTTTCCTTGCGCAAGGAGCCAGTGGCGCCGTTGCCAAGCGTGCCGGTGCAAAAGAAAAAACGGGTGCCGTTTCGCTGGCACGACGAATGGACACAGTTGCGCACTCTGCTGAAGCGCGCCTTCATCAGCAAGCTGCGCAATCGCGGCAATCTCGTCATCACCATCGGGGTCGCACCGGTGCTGGCCTTTCTGATCGCGAGTTTGCTGCGCTACTCCGACAGCGGCACCTACGATTTCGCCTCCGCCTATCACATCCCGACGTTTCTCTTCCTTACACTTATCGTCGCGATGTTCCTCGGCCTGACCAACAGCGCCGACGATATCATTCGCGATCGGGTGGTTCTGCAACGGGAGCGCAATCTCAATGTCAGGCTGCCTTACTATGTTTTCGCAAAAACGGTTTCGCTCGGCGTCTTCGCGCTGGCGCAATGCATCCTCTTTGTCTTGATCGGCAATTACATTCTCGAAATCCGGGGGATGTTTTGGATTTACCTCGGAATCGTGTTCATGACAGCGATGGGTGGGGTCGCTCTCGGCCTGGTGATTTCCTCCCTCGTTTCGGATCCGAAGACGGCCGCCAACATCGTGCCGCTGGTCTTGATTCCGCAGATCATCATGGGTGGGGCGCTTATCAAATATGAAGACATGAACCGCAACCTCGCCCTCGTCTACACGTTCACGCGCTGGTTTTCGGAGCATCCGAACAAGGAACAGAACAAGAAAATGGACAGCAAATTGCAGGTGCCATTCATTTGCCAGTTCATCGCCATGCGCTGGTCCTACGAGGAAATGATTGTGGCGCAGGCCAAACTGAATCCGGTGACGCGCCGGCAGGACCGAACCCAGCGCGAGATCGATCGGATCGTGGCTCGTCATGATACTCGGCCAGAATCAAGGAGAGGCTTGAATGATCTAAAGGATACATTGGCGATGCTGTCGGGCTTGGAGGCGAAAACGCCGGACGAGTTGGATCGGTATCTTGGGGTGATTGATCAGGTGCTCGATGGCAAGCAGTCGTTTGATCGCAGCCAATTCAAGGATGCCAACGGTCCCGTAACGGCGGAGACGCTCTATCTGAACCAAAAAGTATCCGATTTGATTTCGAACGCGGAGATGGAACAAAGCGATTATCGGCGGGGCGGAAAACCTAATGTGTTTTTCGGTCAGTATAAGCGGTATCTCGGAATGAAGGTGGATGTGTTCGTCTTCAACACCATCGTGTTGATCGGATCGAGCCTTGCGCTGCTCGGGTTGTTGCACTGGATTTTGCGGCGGCAATTGGATGTGCGAAGGACTTAACGCCTTTGCAGGTAGGGGCGATTGACCTCAATCGCCCGCGGGCGGTTCGGTGAACCGCCTCTACTATTGAAAACATTGGCAACCGGCGCGGTTGCCCTACAATTTAAAGAATATGCCAACCAAACCCCAACCGGCCCGCCTAATTGTCGCGCCCAGCGATACCGATGCAGATATGCTTTACGCGACGCGGATCTTCATTGGCGATCCGTTCATTTTTCTTCAGCAAAACGGGAAGCGCACACTTGTCCTAAGCGATCTGGAGATCGATCGGGCGAAGAAAAATGCGAAGGCGGACGAGTTTGTCATGTTCAGCCAGCTCGAACACGAAGTTCAGGGCAAGGCAAAAAAGGCGCCGCCCTACGAAAAAGTCGTGGCGCATTTTCTAACGAAACGTGGAGTAAAGCGGGCGAAGGTGCCGGCGAATTTTCCGCTGGGTTTTGCTAACGAGATTAGGCGGAGGGGGATCGCGCTGGAAACGAGCAACGGGCTTTTCTGGCCGGCGCGGGAGAAGAAAACAGCGGAGGAAATTCGGCTGCTCGAGCGCGCCTTGCGGATCACGGAAACGGGGATGAAGCGCGGGATGGAAATCCTGAAGGCTTCAACGGTGGGAGCGGGGAAAAAATTGAAGTGGTCCGGCAAAACATTGACCTCGGAAATTCTGCGCGCGGAAATAGACAGCGCAATTTTACGCGCCGGCGGTGTGCCCACGAACACAATCGTGGCGGGGGGCGATCAGGCGTGCGATCCGCACGAGCGCGGATTCGGTCCAATCCAGGCAAATTCGTTGATCATTTTCGATATATTTCCGCGCGACGCCCAGACCGGCTACTGGGGCGACATGACGCGAACAGTGGTGCGCGGTCGCGCCAGCGAGCAACAGCGCAAACTTTGGGGAGCGGTCAAGGCTGGTCAGGCGTTAGCCTTGAAACGAATCAAAGCGGGCGTGGACGGAATGAGCATTCACCAGGCTATTACAGAGCTATTCAATGACCGCGGTTTTCCCACTGAAGTGCGTAATGGGCGCCGCGTCGGATTTTTTCACGGGACCGGGCACGGGCTTGGGCTCGAAATTCATGAATATCCGCGTTTGCAAAAAGTGGTGTTGAAAGCGGGACAATGTCTCACGGTTGAGCCAGGTTTGTATTATCCGGGAATCGGCGGTGCGCGGATTGAAGATGTGGTGATTGTGGAAAGAGATGGCTGTCGAATTCTCTCGAAGTTTCCAAAACAGCTAGAAATTTGAGCAGCGCAAACAATTTCGGTCATCCCGAGCGAAAGTCGAGGGATCCCGTTGAAGTTACCTCAAAGCTTACGCGGCGGGATCCCTCGACGTAGCTCGGGATGACGGCAGATTGAAGCGAAATGAACGAAGCGAGATTGCCGGCGTCTAATTAGCAGACACACTTAAAACAGGAATGTTCTACCCAATCGGATACGGCGGCAGTCACTTTTTGCTTTATCTCGGCGTGCCTTTGATCGTCGGTATTTGGGCGCAGTTTCGGGTAAGCAGGGCCTTTGGGCGCTGGAGTAAGGTGCGCGCGAGCTCCAACATCACGGGTGCGGAATGCGCACGCGAGATTTTGCAGGCGGCACAAATTCACGATGTCGATGTGGTGGAGACGAACGATTTTCTGGGCGATCACTACGATCCGAGGACGAAGCGGTTGTGTTTGTCATCGAGCGTTTTCAACACCCCGTCGGTGGCCGCGCTCGGGATTGCCGCGCATGAAACCGGCCACGCCATTCAGCATGCGAAATCTTATGCGCCACTAAAAGCGCGGATGGCGGTCGTGCCCGTTACCATGGCAGCGTCGCAGTTGCTCCCCTTTATCCTCATTGGCGGTCTGTGGTTTCACCTGACGGGCCTGATCACGCTCGGCATTTATTGTTACGCCATCCTGCTGGTGTTTCAGTTGATCACATTGCCGGTCGAGTTCGACGCCTCGCGTCGGGCCAAAATAATTTTGCAGCAGATGGGGATTGTGCAGCCGGGAGCTGAGGTCGCCGGGGTAAACAATGTGCTCAACGCCGCCGCGCTCACTTACGTCGCTGCCTTCATCGCCGCGCTCGGGAATTTGCTCTGGCTCCTCTCGGTGCGCGACCGGCGTTAATCGCCTCGTCCATTGAAAAAAATGAGTTCCGTTCTCGCTGCGCCGCGTCGAATCTCTGATTTGTTGTCGTCGGTTCCCGGCCCGAATGTTAAAAGAAAAAGAGGGGCAATGGACCAGCCACGAACCGATGAAGATCAGCAGCTGGTCGCGCGTACCCAGGATGGGGATGCCGGCGCCTTCGATCAGCTGGTGGTGAAATACACCCCGCGCCTGTACGGCCTGGTCTATAACATGACCTCGAATCACGAGGATACGAACGACCTGCTCCAGGATATCTTTTCCAAGGCCTACAAATCGATCCGCGGTTTCCGTGGCAAATCCTCTTTCTACACCTGGATCCATTCCATCGCGGTGAACATGACGCTGAATTTTTTAAAGAAACGCGGCCGCCGTTTTCACCTCAGCCTCGACGATGTGGACGCGAGCATTCAGAACGATAAGGAATTTCTCGAGCTCACCCAAACCAGCAGTCCGGTGCGGGAGGCCGATCTGTCCGAGCTCCAGCGAAGATTGAACGAGGCCATGATGAAACTGTCTGATGAACACAGAGCCGTTGTGACTATGTTCCATATTCAGGGAATGCCCCACGCCGAGATCAGTAAAATCTTGAACGTTTCTGAAGGAACGGTACGTTCCCGGCTCTTCTACGCGAACCGGCAATTGCAAAATTATCTGGACGAGTTTCGCAAGAACCCGGTGACGTAAAGACAAAAGAAGATGGACGAGTTCGACGACAACGAAATTGGCAGGCTGTTGCGGTTGAAAAAATACGAGCAACCGCCTCCCGGTTATTTCGAGAATTTCCTGCACGAATTTCATCGCCGGCAACGCGATGAATTGCTCCGCCAACCGCTCTGGAAAATCGCGTTTGGTCGGGCGCAGGATTTCATGATGAGCCTGAATGTTGCGCGCCTTGCATCCTATCAGGTGGCGGTGCTGGCAGTGTTGCTTTGCGCGGCAGTGATCTCGCTCAAGATTTATCAGACCCCGCCGACCCCGAATGTCGCCCGCGTTGCTCCCATTGTTCCAGCCCAAAGCGTAACCGATGGTGGCTGGAGTCTGGCTTCGCCGGTCTCCACTCGCATTACCGTCAGTCAACCGCGTTCGCATCTCTCGACTCACCGGACGGCCACGCCTCCGCGTTATGTGCTGGATAGCATGCCTGTGAGTTATGAGTCGTCATTGCGGTTCTAATGATCGCCTGAGGGCGGTTTCGGCGGGGAGATTCACGATGCGTTGGCTTCTT
>QHRJ01000128.1 GCA_003220075.1 Verrucomicrobiota bacterium | reverse complement strand
ACGCAATGAAGCACAACAAATTGGGAGAGCTCGCACATCGAACTATCGCAAGCGACTTCAAGAAAGATGCTCCCACCTTCTACCAGGTTCCTTTTAGTTACCACACTCGAGGCGAAATCCGGCGAGTATTAAAGCAAGCTGGGTTTCGGGAGATTAAAACCGAAGTCATCGCCAAGATCGGCAAGGCGAAGCGGGCGGAAGATGTCGCAAGCGGTTTAGTAGAGGGAAATCCCATGGCGGTGGCGATTGCGAAGCGGGATCCCTCATTGCTTCCCGTAATCACCGAAGCCGTAACCGCTGCAATTACGCGTCGATTTGGAAAACGAGATATCCATGCACCTATGCGTGCGATTGTGGTCCAGGCCCGCGTTTAAGAAATCTCAAGCCCATGAAGAAATAGCACCCGACCTTCTAACTAGTTAGAGATTTCTCGACTACACTCGGAAGGACAGGGAAAGAGAGGTGTTCCCAAAGTCGAGTTTGGAATCGGGAGTTCCAGCCCAGCTATTTCAGCACCGCTTCAATCGCGGAAGGATCATCGAGCAGGATCCACTCGATAATGGAGACCGGCAGACTGCCGTTCTTAACCAAATCGTCATGGAACTGGCCGAGGCGAAAATTCGCGCCCATTTTATCGTGATATTTGCCAAGCAGATTCATGATCTGCCATTTGCCGGTGATGTACCAGATTTTCTGCGTTGGCTGCGTTGCAGCGCCAGCGGCTTCGCCTTCGGCCGCTTCGCGATCAAGCCCGCCCGCTTCCATAAAATACTTCACCGCCTGATCGAACGTCCATTTCCCCGTGTGCAGATTGACGTCCACGCCGATGCGCGCGGCCCGATAACGCGATAGCCGCAAAATTTGTCCCTGCGCCGCCGAGCCTTCCGGATAAAGCCCGGTGCGCATCAACATTTCTTCACCGTACAAGGCCCAGCCTTCGACAAAGACGCCGTTCTGGTTTTGCCTCCGAATCTCGTTAGGTAAATGATTCGCGATCGAGAGTTGCATAAAATGACCGGGGATTCCTTCGTGACCAAGAATCGGCCGCGGATCTTCGATCGCAGCACGCAGGTAAAAATTCTTCGACTTCGGATTGTAGGTGGGAATAAAAAAGAACCCGACCGGATCTTTATCGTAAACCCCGGGTGGATTCATGAAGCCGCCCGGGCTAGTCGGCTTGAACGCTTCCGGCAACTGCCGAATCTCAAACTTCCCGAGATAGTCCGGCAAGGTAATAAGTTGATGCGATTTCAAGAAATCGATCATCTCGGCTTCGCGGCTTTCATATGCTTTCAGGAATGCCTCTTGATCGGGCGGAATACTTTTCGCGCGGGCCGGGTTGGGATCGGCCATGGATGGGTCAGGGAGTAGCGCTTCTAGCGCACGATAACGCGCCAGCTCGGCGCGGCCGAGCATCTCCACCTGCACTGCATTCAGTGGCAAGAGCAGGACGTGTTTAAGGTAGTAGTTGTAGTTAGCCTCGCCCATCGGCGCGAAGTCCATCATCTGCGGCAATTTCTTTTCCAATCGATCGGCAAACCCATGAACGGCGGTGAGCGCGCCGTCGCGTGATTTCTCAAAATCCGCGCGCTCCACGTCAGACAGATCTTTTGTCAACGGCGCTGTGCTTTCCTTAAAAAGCGGATCGATATTACGCGCCGACTGAATTGCGAGTTGAGCATAGGGTTTCACCGGCTTCCGCAAATTCTTCTCCGCTTCCGCGAACAGTCCTGGCATGGCTTTGAATCGCGCGGCGGCGGAAAGCGCACGGTTTCGGGGAGCGTCGTATTCCTTCTTTAGCAGCGAAAAAATGGCGCTGCTGCATTCGCCGACATACGTGAGCGGATTCGTTTGCTCGAATTTCAGAACACGTTCCCCAAAGTCGACTTCTTCAAGCTGCGCGCGAAAGAGCAGCCAATCGATCCGGTCATCTTTCGCCCATTTCTCGGTCTTCATCGCCCGTACTTGATCGAGTAACTTGCGCACATGCTGGGCGCGCTCGGCGATCTTGGCGGCCGAATAATCTGTCAGGCGATTGTCCCAGGTATGCAGACCGACCTCGCTACTGGCGACAGGATAATTTTCGTTGCGCCAGTTGTAATAGTCGTCGGCGAGTTTGTGCAACGCGGCGGAGTCAGCGGCGGATGCTTTACTTTCGGTCGTAATGGGCGGCGCGGTCTTTGTAATCAAGGCTTTATTTGAGACATCGGGCCTTTCACGCGGGGAAGACACTTGGCCAAAACACAATTGAATCGAGCCGATGAAGCAGACAAAGAGGAAAAAACGGAAAATCCTTTTCACAGCCAAAGGTTATCCGACACGACGGTGAAAGTTCAAAGCATTCTTCTGAGTTCTGGGGAGCGCAGGCTGCTAGCCAGCCGAAAATGTTTGAAATGTTTTCGGCAAGCTGACGAAAACTGCAGGCTGGCAGCCTGCGCTCCCCAGAACTCAGATCACACCGCCAAGATTCGTGCCGCGCTGAGCTGCATTCGGCCGCACCGGCGCGATTTTCACCACGTATTCCGGATCGTAATCGATCAGCTTCAGCCAATCTTCTGTGATGTCGGTTGGCGGGAAAATATCATTCTCTGCGTATTCGGCGTGGAAGGACATTTGCAAATCCTGTTCCGTGATTCCTTCACCTCCTCCGGCCGAAACATCCAAGGGCGTTTCCTTTAAGGGTTCATCGCGGGCTCCCTCGACTTCGCTTCCGCTCCGCTCGGGATGACGGGCGGTTTGATTCGCGATCGCGCGCTTGATCGCCATTCCTTTTGCCCGCTCAACCACCGATGCGATGATGGCGCCGCTGATTAGGTCGCCGCGATACAAAACTTCCTTGCGCCCACTGCGCAATGTCACTTCCAGAAATTTGTTTTCGTCGCGTCTGGCAAATTGCCAATCCACCAACCGCTCGATCAGCCTTTCAATCGCCGCCCCAATATTGTCGGCTTCTTTGGCCAGCGCGCCGTCGTACGGTAAATCGTTAGTTAAATAAATCCGGTAAATTTCCCGCGCCCCTTCCTTGTTCGGACGGTCGATCTTGATTTTGCGGTCGATGCGCCCGGGGCGAAGAATGGCCGGATCAATCAAGTCGGCCCGATTCGAAGCGAGAATGATGACGACGTCGTTAAGCGAATCGATCCCGTCCATCTCTGAGCAGAACATCGGTACCAGAGTCGAGAGGATGCTGGAGTAACGCGAGGCGCGCCGCGTTCCGAGAATGCTTTCCGCTTCGTCGATAAACAGGAATGGCATGAATCCTTCCCGGCGTTTCTCCCGCGCAGTCGCGAAAATTTCACGCACCATGCGCTCGGATTCGCCTACCCACATGTTCAAAATCTCCGGGCCCTTCACGTGCATGAAATATTCGCGGACGTCTTTTTCGGCCGCTTTCTCGCGCAGCTGTCGCGTCAAATTGTAAGCCGTCGCCTTTCCGATCAGCGTCTTGCCGCACCCGGGTGGTCCGTAAAGCAGAAATCCTTTCGGAGTTGCATGGTGAAATTTCTCGAACAAATGCGGATGCAACAACGGCAGCTCGATCGCGTCCTTGATCGCTTCGATTGCTCGCTCCTGTCCGCCGACTTTCGACCAGGGCAGCTCCGGCACGTTATCGAGATAATGTTCGTGCGAGCCGGGAGCCGACATCATTTCCAGCGCCATGCGATAATTGGAGTCCACCCGCACTTCGTCGCCCTGTTTCAACGCTGTTTTCGTCAACTGCGCGGAACGTTGCAGAACCAACGATTGCGTCCCGTGTTCATTGCCGACGCGCAGCCGGTCCGTTCCGATCACTTCGGTGATCTTCGTGACCGGGCCCGCCGGTTCGAAGCCGAGATCGCCGACAATGACGAATGCCTCGTTCACCAGCACGCGGGTCCCCTTTTTCAACTTCGCTATCGGAATTCGTGGATCGACGTTGCAGTAATAATCCGCCCCGCCTACCACAATGTGTGCCGTCTCCTTGCCGACGTTGCCGAGAAAAGTGCCGATGCGATTGGCCGGCGAGGTCACTTTTTTGATGACTTCCTCGAGCTTCTCGATCGTCTGCCGCGCTTCGACAAAGATTCCTTCGCGCTGGGAAATTTCCATGCGCAGATCGAGCAGTTCGCGCCGCATGGCATCGCCGGGCGGGAGCGTCGCGATCAAAAGATCAATGCGATCGAGCAAATCGAATTCCCTTTCTCCCCCGTGCCGCTCGTCACTCATCCGTTTTTCACCCGATTAGACTATACGATGCGCGAGATTGTTCGACAATCCCCGCAATCGCCTCCTCCTGAAGCATGAAACGGCCCACGACTATTCAACAGCAGGAATCGTTCACCGTTGCGGCGTCAACTTGCCCGATGTGACGGAACGCGGACTTTCAGTTCCGTCTCGTACCGGTTTACTGAAGCCCTTGACCTCAAACCGACGACCTCGAGTACCGGCAAGATAAGATTCTTACCCGCTAAACGCGCCAAAAGACGCTAAAATTGCCAGACCAATCGCTGCCTGCTTCAAACAGGTTTGGGTCTATGTGGCGTGTTGCGTCAGCTAGACTGGCCGTCACCGTCTGTTTGTGGCCCAGCGAAACAACAGCTGCAAGACACGTCCGATCCAGTAAAACCAGATTGTCCCCAGAACCATGTAGAAAATCGCATCCCAAACTAACTTATTGCGCGGAAAGCCGATTAAGCATCGGAGAGACCATTGAGCGCCAGCGAAGCGGGCCAGCCAATTGCAAGAGCAATAAGAGGAAGTAATCCTGCGCGTTGTGGGTTTGCGATCGTGCTCCCAAAGATTAGCCCACACAACAAGATATGTGTAGTTGCAAAAATTACTGGCAGATGTCTCATGAACGAAGCGGAACGAAAATATCACTGGTTGAGGAAATCGACCACGGATTGTGAGTGTCTGCGCTTTCTTGCTAAGAATTTTGGGAACCGGTTAAAAGCCAGCGCGTGCCCCCCTGCCTCCGTTGACAAAAAACGAGCTGAATGCTATCGGTCGCGCAACTTTACTTTCGTCCCTTGACGGTAAAGTAGGATAAAGTTCAATAATCCGTTATCTATGTTACTGAACAGTCAGGTCCTGGTGCTTAACCGTCTCTGGCAGGCGGTGAACATCTGCTCGGCACGCCGGGCTTTTGCCCTGGTCTATGCCGGACACGCCCAGGTCGTGGCCACTGATGGCGCAAATAATTTCCTGACTCACGACTTCGATAGCTGGCGCGATTTTTCCGCGCAATCGCCCGAGGCTGAGATGGTAACCACGATTTCGTGGAAGATCCGTGTCCCACGCGTGATCGTCCTGCTGCTGTTCGATCGATTGCCAAAAAAGGAAGTGAAGTTCACCCGGCACAACGTTTTCGAACGGGACAAGAATACCTGCCAGTATTGCGGAAATGTTTTCGAACGGAGCGAGCTGAATCTGGATCACGTCTTGCCGCGAGACCGCGGCGGCCTAACGACATGGGAGAATGTGGTTTGCTCCTGCATCGGGTGTAACACCCGCAAGGGCAATCGGCTCCCGCGTGAAGCGCACATGACACTGATCCGCAAGCCGAAGCGCCCGAAATGGCGGCCATTTGTGCAGGTGACGTTCACGACGCAACAGCATGAAAGCTGGCGGCATTTCGTCGATCTTGCGTACTGGAACGTTGAGTTGAGCGATTGAGGTTCGTTAAAACGTTAAAAAGGTTAAATTGTTAAAACGAATTCGTCCAATTTAAGATTTAACGGCTCAACGCGTTAAAAATCGGCTGCGGATACACGCCCAATAAGAACGTTCCCGCGATCATCGCTATGATCGCGACCCGAGTCAGTGGGCTAACGACAATTTTGTCGGCGGAAGGCGGAGGCAGATCCCAGTAAATCGCGCGCACCACTTTGAAGTAATAATAGAAGCCGGCGCCGACCGTGATGACGGCGACGACAACGAGGCCGAAATGTTGAGCAGAAACGGCCGCGTCGAAGACAAGGAATTTGCCGAGAAATCCGGCGGTGAAAGGCACACCGGCGAGCGAAGCCATGGCCACCAGCATGGCGAAGGCGAGAAAGGGTGAACGTTGGGAAAGTCCGGCGAAACTTTCCAGTTGATCACCTCCGCGCTGGCTAACGAGAACCAGGACAGCGAAACTCAGTAATGTCATAAGCAGATAAGCCACGAGATAAAAGGCAACGGCGCGCCCGGAAAACGAGACTACCGCCACGAGCAGATAACCAGCGTGCGCAATGCTTGAATAAGCGAGTAGTCGCTTGACGTTCGTTTGCGGCAGCGCAGCCAGGTTGCCGTAGATAAGAGTGAGGACGGCGATCGCAACGAGTAAAGTGCGCATTTGCGGCAGAATCAGAAATGGCTCGAGCACGCGCAGAAGAACGATGAACCCGGCGGCCTTCGAACCGACCGACAGGTACGCTGTGACCGGGGTAGGCGCGCCCTGGTAAACATCTGCTACCCAAATATGAAACGGGACGGCAGCGATTTTGAAGCCGAGTGCGACGAGGACGAGGACGCTGCCGAAAAGAGCGGCGTTGTGCTCAAGGCCGGGCCGCGAAAATACGGTCGTAATTTTTTGCAGATTCGTTTCGCCAGTTGCGCCAAAGATCCAGGTGATCCCGTAAACGAGAAAACCGGTCGCGACCGCACTGAGAACCAAATATTTCACGCCGGCTTCCAGCGAGGCTGGATTACGGCGAGTAAAGCCAACCAGGACATAGAAAGAAATTGTAACCAGCTCTAACGAAACGAAAATCAACACGAAATCGATGGCAGAAGCCATCCACATCAGGCCGGCGCAGGTGAAAAGTGGGAGCGTGAAAAATTCCCCGAGACCGGCCTGCGGTGTCGCGCCCTGAACGCCGATCGAGACCGAGGGTGCGAAATCGAGCATCATCACCAGCACGCCCGCGGTGGTGGCAAGAGCGATTCGTTTAAAGAAAAGGGAGAGCGCGTCGGCGGAATAGAAGGTCCACAGCGGAGCCGACGCGGCGGACGACTGAGGCGCGACAAAGAACGTCGCGATGAAAATCATCGCCAGGCCGAACAAGGCGGCATAGCCGAGAAAACGCCGGTCGAGTTGGGAAGCGAAAGATTCGACCAATAGAATGATGGTGCCGAGGACGATTACCGCGATTTCGAGATAAGGCGCTGAAATCATTGGCTGGCGGTGAAGTAATTGCGGAAGGCGGGCGCGATTCTTTGCACCGCAATTTGAGGGAAAAATCCGAACAGAATTGACGCCGCAACGAGTAACGCGATGGGAAAACGAAAGCCGGAACGAATATCGGCGATTGCGATCTCAGACTCAGCGGAGCTGCCGAAAAAGGTGCGGCGATAGGCCCGCAACATGTAAACGGCCGAAATCACTACGCCCCAAAGCGCGAGAAGAGTCGCCCATTGAAAGATATGAAAATGTTGATAATCGAATCCGTTTCGAAAAGCGCCGAAAACGACCATGATTTCGGCCGCGAAATTCGAAAACCCCGGCAGCCCGATGGCGGCGAATACGCCAAGACCGAAGGCGAACGCCGCCAGCGGCATTTGTTTTGCCAGGCCACCCATTGCATCAAAGTCGAGTGAGGAAACGCGTTTACGAATTTCGCCGGTAATGGCGAAAAGGAGAGCGATAGAGAGACCGTGCGCGAACATCAAAATCGCCGCGCCGGTAGTGCCGAGAATATTCGCGCTGGCGATGCCCAGAAAAATGTAGCCCATGTGCATGACGCTGGAATAACCGAGCATCCAATCAAGCCGGCGTTGCGCGATCGTGACCAGACCAATGTAAATGATGTTCGCCAGCAGAAGGACCAGGAGCAATCCCGACCAGTGCCGTGCGCCATCAGGCAGGAGCGGCAAGGCAAGGCGGAGCAATCCGTAGAGTCCAAATTTCTTCAAAACTCCCGCGTGCAACATCGCCGCCGGCGCC